>DATGFS010000043.1 GCA_035308905.1 bacterium
GTTGTACGCGTCCATGCACGCCTTCTTGTAGTCGAGGTCCTGATGCCGGCAGAGCACGAGCCCGACCGTCGGATAGAGCACCTCCGCGACGACCCCATCGCGGTCCTGGTCCGCGAGCCGCGCCTCGGGATCCCAGCCGCCGCGGTGCCAGTCGGTAAAACGGCCCGTCATCCGGATGTCTTCGGATTTGGTGCCCGCCGCCGCGATGAGGCCCATCGGCAGCGCGCCCTGGGTCAGGTCCGGGATGATGAACACGTCGCCGCCCGCGCCGTCCGACGCGAGATGCGGCGCGCGGTCGCGGAGCGACGGGTCGATGTACTTCCGGTACGTCTCCGGATTCTCGGTGACGTGTGAATCGGCCGAGATCATGCCTGCCTCCTGCACGACGGCATTTCTACGCCGTGCTACGGTGCAGCGCCATGGGACAGTTCGAGACGATCACCGTCGACCGCGAAGGGCACCTCACCTGGCTCACCCTCAACCGTCCGGAGTCGCTCAACGCCATGAACGCCGCGCTCGTGCGCGAGCTGCGCGCGTTCCTCTGGGGCCTCGGCGAGGACGCCGAGACGCGTGTCGTGGTGATCCGCGGCGCGGGACGGGCGTTCTGCGCCGGGCTCGACCTGAAGGCGCATTCGGCGGAGCAGGGCGGTAACCACTCCTCCGTGCAAGCCGGGCTGCGCGGCCAGCGAACGATCAGCGAGATCGTGATGCTCATGCGCCGTGCGCCGCAGCCGATCATCGCCGCCGTGCACGGCGCCGCGTGCGGCGGCGGCTTCGCGCTCGCGCTGGCGGCGGACGTCCGCATCGCCGGGGCGTCGGCGCGGATGAACGCGGCCTTCATCCGGCTCGGGCTCTCGGCCTGCGACGTCGGCGTGAGCTACTTCCTTCCCCGTCACGTCGGTGCGTCGATCGCGGCGGAGCTCCTCCTGACCGGCAACTTCATCGACGCCGCACGCGCCGAGCACGTCGGCCTCGTCTCGCGCGTCGTGCCCGACGACGAGCTCGAGACGGCGGCGCGGACCCTCGCGCAGGAGATGCTGCGGAACACGCCGCTCGGGCTCCGGCTGACGAAGGAATGCCTTCGCATGAGCCTGGATGCGGGGAGCCTGGAGGAGGTGATCGCGCTCGAGGACCGGAACCAGGTTCTCGCCGCGGGCACGGCCGACTTCCGCGAGGGCGTTGCGGCGTTCCTCGAGAAGCGCCCGGCGCGGTTCACCGACGCGTGACCGGAGTTCCGCCGCCCGCGCCCGCCGACGTCGATTCGTGGGCCGTACGACTCGCGTATACGGCCCGGGTGGCGGTTGCCGCCGGTGTGACGACCGCGCTCTGGCAGGCATTCGCGGTGACGCACGGTATCTGGCTCACGGTCTCTGCGATCGTCGTCATCCAGCCGCGCCGCGGTCAGGCCTGGGCGAAGGGGGCGAGTCGGACGATCGGGACAGTGATCGGTGCCGCCGTCGCGACGGTGTGCGCGGCCGTCATGCCCGCGAACGCACTGACGGTCGGGCTCGCCGTCGCGGTCACGATCCTCATCTGCTGGGGCTCTGGCCGGCTCCAGGACCCGATGC
>DATGFS010000044.1 GCA_035308905.1 bacterium
CGCCGTCCGTCCTCCGACCGCTACCCGCGTGTCCCCCGTTCCCGGCCCCGTCCTCTGTGCCGCCCCCTCCTCTCCGGACGAGACCCGCTGCGGCCCCTGGCCGCGCGGACCGGGTGACAACTCAAGAGCCATGACTGAAAAGCAAGTGACGGGAACGCGCCTGACTGCCCTTCCCACTCAAAAGACTATGCTGTGGGTGGTAGCCCGGCCATATCCATACCGGTCTACGACGGTATCACCTAATGTCCTCCAGACTTTGAAGAGCATCTTCAATATTAGCACGGGCGCAGCGAAGCGTACATCATGCATTATACCGAACATATGATCGACCGTTACAGGTTTACCCGGCTCATGTTGCTCAACCTTTAACCATTCGGCGCTCCGCGATAACCATCGCCGCGTAATCGTCGTACGGCTCGGGCGGGACCTGGAACGATCGAGGGACGAATCTCCTCCACCCCTTCGCCGGATGTTCGTCGAAGTAGCGACGTCTCGCGGCAAGAGTGCTGCCGCGCTCTTCTTCCGCGGTCACGGGCGGCAGGCGCTCCGACCCGTCGAGCCGGGCGAGCGCGGCCATGATCGCCCGGGAGCCTGTTCCGCCGCCGACCACGATCGCGTCGATCCGGTACCGGCCGGCCCATGCAACCACCGTGCGCGGCACGTCGGCCGGCGGCACGATCGTCCTTGCCAGCACCGCGCCCGGCGCACAGACCGCCATCCCGCACTTGTCGCGGCCGGGATCGATGCCGAGCACCGTCACCCGGCCGTCACCGGAACGTAATAACGAGCGGCCCAACGGTGTAGGTATCGATCAGCGCCACCGCCCGGACCGTCGTGACGGCGCCCGCGGTCTTGATGCGGTCCACGGTTTCCAGGACGATCGCCGGATCCAGCCGGACGTCGACCGGGCTCGTCGTGAGCGCAAAGGGCGGGGAGAGGACGCCGTCGCGTTTGGCCACGGCCGCCGCCGCGGCCGCCAGATCGACGAGCGCGTTTTCGATCTGCCCGCGGGAATCACGGCCGTTCACCGAGGCGGTCGCGATCGTTTGGCCCTCGCGAAAGACGACCGTGTTCGGGAAGACGAGAACGGTCGCGTGGACCGGCAGTCCGCGCACGGTGTTCTCGCTCGCGATCATCCGAACCGCCATCCGCTGCGCCCGCTCCGCGATGTCGCGCGCGATGACGTCCGCGGTCAGGCCCGGAGGGGACAGAACGATCGTCGCGCCGTCCGGCCCGGGGGCCGCGCCGCGCTCGCGGGCCGCGCGGGAGGCGAGATCCACGAAGGTCTGCACCCGCCGGCGAATGTCGTCGAACGGAGCCCGGCCGTCGATCACGGTCCGCAGCACTTCCTGGTCGTTCTGATAGATGATGTCGCGGACCTGAAGCGCCCGCAACTCGCGCTGCTGCGTGGCGATCTGCGCCTCGAGCTGCCGCGTCTGCTGCTGGACCTCCTGGAGGTGGAACAGCGCCTGGCGCGCGTCCTGGCTCGCGAGCAGCACCACCGCGAGTGTCACAACGGTGATCATCATGCCGGTGATGACGGTTACGATCTGCGCGGTGTAGCGCGGCCGCACGCCGAGCAGCGTGAGCCGTTTCCGGCCGATCGCACGACCGACCAGGTTCCCGATGAACGCGACGAGGCCGCTGACCAGGATGAGGAGCGGGATCAGAAACGCGGCGACGCTCACAGGCCGGCCCGCCGGCGCCCGCCCCGGCGCCCGGCGCGCAGCCGCGCCAGAAGCCGAAGGTAGTTGGCGACCTCCGCCGCGTTCAGCTTGCTGCGGCCGCCGGCACGCTCGGTGAACACGTAGGGGATTTCCACCACGGCCGCGGTCGGATGCAGCGCCAGAAGCTCGAGGAGAATCTTGTATCCGATGCCGAGGACCGGCGTGTCCTCGAACAACCGGCGCCGCGCCGCGAAGAACCCCGACATAGGGTCCGCGACCCGCACCCCGAGCAGGCCGCGGGCCATCCATGTGGCGACCCGGCTCATCACGCGGCGCCGCCACGGCCAGCTCCGCACCCCGCCGCCCCGTGCGTACCGGGAACCGACGGCGATATCGGCGCCGCCGGCCACCGCGCGGAGCAGCGCGGCTACCACCTCGGGTGGATGCGAGAGGTCGCTGTCCATCACGACGATGACATGCCCCCGCGCCCGCCGCACACCCTCGAGGACCGCGGACGCAAGTCCGCTCTTACCCGGGCGCGTGATGACAATGATCGGAAGAACGTCCTGGAGTTCGGCGGCCATCCCCGCCGCGACCTGCCCCGTGCCGTCGGGCGAGGAGTCGTCGATTACCAGCACCTCGCACACACCTGGGCCGCCGCCGACCGCCTCCGCCAACCCGCGCAACAACCCCGGGACGGTCGCCCGCTCGTTGTACGTCGGCACCACGATCGTCGCGTCCGGCCGGCGCTGATCGGCGAGGGGCGGCAGACCGCCGAGGTGCGCGTCGAGGCCGCCCGCTCCGGAACCGCTCACCTAGGAGCCCGCCCCGCAGGCGGCGGCCGGCTTCATTTCAACGGCGTAGGCTCCGTCCGCCGCGACCGTTTCGAGGCCGCCGGGCAGCCCCGAGGCCGCCGCCAGATCCTCCCGGCGAGCGACGACGAAGACTCGTCCGGACCCGCAGAGCCGGCGCCGGAGGCTCGCCGGGTCGCCGGCCTGCTCGACAACATGATCGGCGTAGAACACAAGCGCGGCCGGGGCCTCGATCATGTAGGCGATCACGCGATCGCCGGGCCGGAGACGCGCCGCAAGGGCCGCGGCCAGCGGTTTCATCGGTTTCTGCGTCTCGACGGCCGGGAGCGTCCCGGCGTACAGAACGCCGATGAACACCGCGGTCGCCGCCGGCAGCGAGAGGAACGCGGCCATATACCGGCGCCCGCGGAAGAGCACCGCGGTCACGCCGGTGCCGAGCACCAGCACGCCGACCGGGGCCAGCAAGAAATCCCGCACGGCGGCGAACTCGCGAGGATATCGGGCCGTCGCGAACGCCGCGGCGGCCACGACCAGCAGCACCACCACGCCGATCTGCAGGACGAATGAGGCCGCGAGCGTCCGCCGCAGCCGCCCTTCGCCTTCGAAGAGGAACTCCTCCCACAGCCGGCCGACCGCGATCGCCGCGATCGGAAAGAGCGGCAGGACGTCGACCGGGAGCCGCTCGCCGGCCGCAAGGGCCAACGCGAAGACGAGCGCCGCCCACAGCAGGCACAGAAGGCTGCCGTCCTGCCAGCGCCGGAGGTAGTGATAGCCCGCGGCGCCGGGCAGAAAGGCGGTCCACGGCACGGCGCCGATCGCGACGATCCCGGCGTCGGTGAGCAGGGTGTGCGCGTGCGCGCCCGCCGGGACCGTAAGCCGCGGGGCCGCGTGGCCCCAGACCGCCGCGCGGAGAAACGCGGTCCCGTGCCGCGCCGCCTCCGCCGCGTACCACGGCGCGGCCACCGCGAGAAAGACCGCCGCGGCCGGAAGCCACGGGACTTCCCGCAGGCGGCCGAGCGACCGCCGATACGCCAGGAACACCAGCATCGTCACCGCCGGCACCACCACGGTGCCCGGGCCGCGCGTGAGCACCCCGAGGCCGAGGAAGAGGCTCGCCAACACATAGTCGCGCCGCCGCCCGTCGCGATATCCCCGATAGCCGGCCCACATCGCGAGCAGCATCCAGGTCACGGCCGCGGTATCGGGGACCGCGAGGCGCGCCGTGACGACATACGCGAGCGTGGTCGTGAGCACGAGCGCGCTCAACACTCCCGTCCGCGGGCCGAACCACTCCCGGCCCAGCGCGTGGGTCGCGAGCACGCCGAGCACGCCGAACGCGGCCGCCCAGATGCGCGCGGACCATTCGGAGAACCCCAAGACGGCGCCGGACGCCGCCTGAAGCCACATCCACAGCGGGGCCGGCCCCAACCAGGGCGCGCCGTTCAGATGCTGCGTGATCGGGTCGCCGGTCGCCAGAATCTCCCGTCCGGCTTCGGCGTATCGCGGCTCGTCCACGTCCCAGAGGCTGCCCGCGCCGAGGTGAAACAGAAAGAACGCCGCCGCGAAGGCGAGTACGAGACCGAGGAGGACACGTTCGTGCCCGGCCTCGGGCTCTCTCAACGCGCCGCCCGCACCAACAGAATCACGCCCGCGGCGCCGACGAGCAGATCCGGCAGCCACGCCGCGAGGACGGGGGAGAGCAGATGACCGTCGGCGGCCAGCTGCATCGGGATCGCGACGAGATAATAGGCCACGAGGATCAGGATGCTCATGCCGAAGCCCATGCTCGGACCGGACCGGTGCGGCCGCAGACTGAGCGGCACGGCCAGCAGGACGAACGCCACCGAACTCAGCGCGGTCGCGACTTTCGTGTTCAACTCCCCCACAAAGGGGCGGACGTCCCCGCCGTTACGCCGGTACCGGGCGATCTCGCCGGTGAGCTCGCGAATACTCATGTCCGCCGGCTGCTTCGGCGCGAGCGTGAAGTCCTCGGGCGACCGCGGGACGATGACGCGCAGCGTGTCGAACTTCGTCGAGACCATCTGTCCCTCGGACAGCACGTACATGTGGCCGCTCTCGAACGTCCACTGGGTCCCCTGCGCGTAGACGGCGTGGTCGGCCTCGATCACCTCGAGCGGCTGGCGCGGCGTCATATAGACCACGGTCACCGCCTGCAGCGTCCGCGACCTCGGATCATAGCGGTGTGCGCTGTAAAACGCGTTGCCCTGCGGGATCGGGGCCTGGAAGAACACGTTTTCGATCGGATGGAGCTCCGGCCCGCGCGCCATCACGTCGGCCATCGCCACCCGGTACTGATCCTCGCTCAGGCTCACGACGCCCTCAACGAACACGAGCGTGCCGGCCGCGACGACGACGCCGGCGGCGATGAGCGGCACGGCGATCCGCGGCAGGCTGACGCCCGACACCCGCAGCGCGGCGAGCTCGTTGTGATCGGCGAGCCGCCCCATGCCCCAGACCGTCGCGAGCAGCGCGCCCATCGGGGCGCTGAAGGCGATGAAGTACGGGATCTTGTAGGCCATCAGCACGAGGGCGACTTGGATCGCGATGCCCTGCCCGATGATCAGCCGCGCCAGGTAGAACAGGTGGTTCATGACCAGCAGGACGGTGAAGAGGCCGAGCGCCACCCCGAACGAAGAGCCGACCTCCGTGACGAGCAGGCGGTCAAGCAGCGTCATCGTCACAACCGGAACCCCTCGCCGAGGTACACCTGCCGCGCCTCGGGGCTCTCGAGAATCCGCTCCGGCGTTCCGCTGGCCACGATGCGCCCGTTGTGGATGATTGCCGCGCGATCGGTGATCTGCAGCGTCTCGCGGACGTTGTGGTCGGTGATGATAACGCCGAGGCCGCGCTCGCTGAGGTAGCGGACGGTGCGCTGCAGGTCCTGGATCGAGATGGGATCGATGCCGGTGAAGGGCTCGTCGAGCAGCAGGAACGACGGATCGAGCGCGAGCGCGCGCGCGATCTCCACGCGGCGGCGCTCGCCGCCGGAGAGGGTCCACGCCGGCTGCCGGGCAAGGTCGGTCAGATGGAACTCGTCGAGCAGTTCGCCGGCACGGGCCTCGCGGGCCGCCCGCGAGGGCTCGTGCTGCTCGAGGACGAGCAGCACGTTCTCGACCACGGTCAAACGCCGGAAGATCGACGGCTCCTGGGCGAGGTAGCCTACCCCGGCGCGGATCCGGACGTCCACCGGCTCGTCCGTCAAGGCGGCCTCGCCGATCCACACGTCGCCGCCGTCCGGCCGGACGAGCCCCACGATCATGTAAAAGGTCGTCGTCTTGCCGGCGCCGTTCGGCCCAAGCAGCCCCACGATCTCCCCGGACCCGGCGGTGAGCGACACGCGGTCCACGACGGTGCGCCCGTTGTAGCGCTTGATCAGGCCTTCGGCGCGGAGCCGTCCCGCGCCCGGCTCGAACGGTACGGTGGGATTCACGGCGACGTGCCGGTGGGATAGGCGACGATCTTGGGGTGTCCGTCGGCCACCGCGCTGTTGTCGCGGAGGTGCACCGTGATCTGGTCGGCCTCCATGCGGTCGCGGTCGCGCGTCACAACGGCGTGGCCGATCAGCACGACCGTGTCGGCGCCGCCGGAATAGGTGGCGCGGTCCGCCGTTCCGTGCATGTGCGTCGCCGGGCGGTCGAGCACGACGTGTCCGGTCGCCTCCCCGTCCCGGGACGCCAGATTGCCCTCGATGTGGTCCGCTTCGAGCCGGTCGCCGCCGCGCAGCGCGATCGCGCGCCCCTCCACCGTCCCGTGCTGCGCCGTGCGATCGTAGACGATCCGGCTGCCGCGCAGTTCCTGATCGCCGCGGACGACCACGGCGTCGCCGGACGCGTCCACGCGGCGAAGGTCCGGACGATCGTCGGCCTCAACCCGCGCCGCGGTCACGGTCGCCCACACACCCTGATCCAGAAACCGTCCGTGCACGCCGCCTTCGGCCAGCACGTGGCGGGTGCCCAGGTCGGCCGTGATGGCGTCGGCCTCCATGCTCATCGTCGGCGACGACAGCATGCCGTGGCGCGGCAGCACCGCGCGGCGGTTGGCGCCGTCGTAGTGGATCTCCGGCGCTTCGAGGCGTTCGTCGCCGCGGGTGACCACGACGTGCGCGCCGATGAAGACGTACGAGGCGGTGGCCGCGTCGTACTCGATGGTCTCGGCGCCCGTCACGTCGACCGGCACCGGCGTGCGCGGCGCGGGCTCGGCCGGAGCGGCGGGGGAAACCGGGGCGGATTGCGACGTCCGCGCATCCTGCCGGCCGGCAAGCGGCCGGCCGCCGTGTAATCCAAGCGGGCCGGTCCCCGAAGAGAGGGCGGCCGCGCCGGCGGGCGCGCCGAGCGCCGGGGCGGCTCCCAGCGCGACCGCGAGGACCGCCGCCGCGCACCACACCGGACCGCCGCGCGCTTCCGCCCGGTTGTCTCGACGCCTCATTACCGCAGCGTCATGTGGACGTTGCCGAAGAACCGCGTCTGGCCGAGCGTGAGGTCCGAGACCATGCTGTCCGCGTACATGATGACGCGCTCCTGCACCACCCGAACGTGGCCCCGGCCCTCCACCTGACGCGACTGCGGCGAGTAATAGACCGTGTCGGCGAAGAGCTCGCGGCCGGCGCTCGTCACCCCGTGCACGTTTCCGCCGACCGTGACTTCCCGGGTACGCGTGTTGTAGGTGCCCGTGTCACCGTTCACCAGCATGCTCGTGCCGTCGTTGTCGAAGAACGTCGCGCGCACGCTTCTGAGGGCGACCGTCTGCTGCGCCTGCCGCAGCATCATGTCGTCGGCGAGAATCCGCCAGCGCACACGGCCCTGATCGTCGGTGCCGACCAGGTTGCCGAGCTTGATCTCGCCCGACGCGACGCCGGTGCTCGGACGCTGCGCCGTGCCGGCCGCCGCCGGCCCACCCGCCGAGAGCGGACGGGTACCGGACGGCACGCCGGCCGCGTCGGCCGGCGGCGCCTGGCTGCTCCCCGCGGGCGCCCCGGCCGCCCCGGAGGAAGAGGCGGACGGCGCGGCGGGAGCCGGCAGTGCCGGCGGCGTCACCGGTTCCCCGCCGCCGCGGGGCAGCGCGCTCCAGACCAACGCCGCCACCAGCACGATGGGAATCGCCCACAGCGCGACGCGCCGCAGATGTGTCGTCCACAGATCGCTCATCGAACGCTCCGTTCGTTCACCGCTTGATCGTACCCCAACGGCGGGCACACGGACCTATGGTATCGTGGCCTTCACCCCGCTGTCCAGCGCGGACAGGACCTCCGCCGCGGCCCGCTCGACCGCCCCCGCGGGTCCAAGACGGCGGCACACCTCGGCGAGATCCGCGCGCGTACGCGCGGCGGCCGCCGGCTCGAGCAGCCCCTCCACCTCGCGCGCGATCCTCGGCCCGCGGACCGCATCTTGCAAAAGCTCCGGGATCGCCCGGCGGCCGAGGACGATGTTGGGGATCGAGAAACCCGAGCGATCGAGATCGGCGGTGATGACGAACCGCCGCGCGATCCACGCGGTGAGCGGCGACACCCGGTACACGACCACCATCGGCACGCCGGCGCAGGCCGCTTCGACCGCGGCCGTGCCCGAGGCCAGCACCGCGACGTCGGCGGCCGCCAGCGTCTCCACGGCCCGGCCGTCCGCGATGCGCACCGGCACACCCGACGAGGCGATCGCGGCCGTGACGCCGGCCTCGAGGTGCGGCGACGCGAGCGGCAGCACGAACCGCGCGCCGCGCCGCGCCGCGAGCTCCCGCGCCGCGTCGAGCATGGGCGGCAGCAGCGCGCGGATCTCCTGCGCGCGGCTGCCGGGCAGCAGCGCGACGAGCGGCCCGGCGCCTTCGGCTTCCGCCGGCGCGGCGGCGCGGCCGGCGGCCTCCACAGGACGCGCGGCCGCCTCATCGACCGCGGGATGCCCGACATAGATCGCGTCTGCCCCGGCGCGGCGGTAGGCCTCGGCCTCGAACGGCAGCACGGCAAGCAGGCGCACCGCGGCGCGCGCCATCCGCGCCGCCGATCGTCCGCGGCGGGCGTACGTCTGCGGCGGCACGTAGTAGACGATCGGCAGGCGGCCGGAGAACCGCCGCGCCAGCTCGCGATTCATGCCCGGGAAGTCGACCAACAGAAGCAGATCGGGGCGCTCGCGCTCGATCAGACGGACCAGGCGGAAATAGCGGAGCGCGAAGAGCGGCAGCCGGATATAGGCTTCCGCGTAGCCGATCAGTCCCCACGCGGTGCTGTCGACGAGCACCCGGGCGCCGGCGGCGGCCATCCGGCCGCCGCCAGCGCCGGCGATCTCGAGATCCGGCCGCGCGCGCCGCAGCGCGCCGATGAGCCGCGCCGCCTGATGGTCCCCCGACACCTCGCCGGCGACGACGAAGACGCGGCGTCTCACCGCGATCAGCCGCGGGGGTCCCCGTCTGGGCGGGGCGGCACGGCGACGAGCGCGATCCCGGCGTCATCGGCCTGCGCGATCAGCCGGTCGCGCTCGAACAGGAGCGTCCGCTCCGCCTCCACGGCCAGCACGGCAGCGCCGGCGGCCGCGAGCGAGGCGATGGTCTGCGGCCCAACCGCGGGGAGGTCGTAGCGCGGATCCTGCCGCGGCCGACCTGCTTTGACGATCACGGCGCCGCGGGTGTGCGCACCCGCGCGGGCGATCATCGCGTCGGTGCCCTCGACGGCCTCGACGGCGATGACCATTCCGCGCCGGACGGCCACGGCCTGACCGATGTCGAGCGCGGCGGCGGCCGCGGCGATCCGCGCGCCGAACGCGATGTCACGCTGCTCGTCGGCGGACGGCGCCCTGCGCCCAAGCACGCCGGCCGCGGCGACGAGATGCGGCACGTACCGCGCCTGCGGCGCGACGACGAACCCGGATTCTTCGAGGACCGTCACGAGCGCGTGGAGGATGCTCGCATCGCCGAAATCCGTGAGGCGGCTCGCCACGAGGAGGCCGAGCGCGTCGAGGGAGACGGCACCCGCCGCCGCGAGCTTGTCGACCTTGCCGGCCAGCACGATCTCCCGCACCCCGCGCGAGCGGAAGGTCTCCACCATCGCGCCGAGCTGCCCGAGCGCGACCGTCTGGTAGTCGTCCACGATCTCGCGGAGGCGGGGGTCCGCGTCGAACACGTCGACACAGACGACGCGGCGGCCCTCGCGGTGCGCGCCTTCGGCGATCTCCACCGGCAGGACCCCGCGTCCGGCAATCACGCCGACGGGTCCGTCCGCGGGCAGGCTCACCGCCGGATGCCCATCCCGCGCTCCTGGCTCGCCTGGAGGAACTCGACGAGGTGGCGGACCTCCGGACCGTCCCCGCACTCCGCGGCGATCTTCTCGATCGCGTGCGACAGATCGAGCCCCGACCGCACGAGCAGACGGTGCGCGCGGCGCAGCTGCGCCTGGGCGTCATCCGACACCCCGGCCCGCTCGAGGCCGATCCGGTTGATCGCTACCGTCCGGTACGGGTTGCCGTTAACCAGCATGTACGGGGGCACGTCCTTGTCGATCCGCGTGAATCCGCCGATCATCGCCAGCGTGCCGACGTGGGCGAATTGGATGACCCCTGCCATGCCGCCGATGTTGGCGAGATCCTCGACCACGACGTGGCCGGCCAGCTGACAGCCGTTGGTGATAATCACTCCGCGGCCGATCCGGCAGTTGTGGCCGGCGTGGCTGTACGCGAGGATCTGGGTGTCGTCGCCGATCGTGCTGGCCGCGTCCTCGCCGGTGGCGCGGCTGATCGAGACATACTCGCGGAGCACGACGCGGTCGCCGATGCGCAGGTAGCTGCGCTCGCCGCGAAAGTGGCGGTCCTGGGGGGTGCCGCCGAGGATCGCGCCGGCGGCGACGCGGCAGTCGCGGCCGAGCGTCGTCCACTCCTCGATCACGACGTGCGGACCGATCCACGTGCCGGGTCCGATCGCAACGTGATCGGCGATCACGGTGTAGGCGCCGATCCGCACGCCGGCGCCCAACTCGGCCGCCGGCGCGACGACCGCGGTGGGATGCACCGCCGGCGCGGGGCCCCCGGCCACGGACCCGCGCCCCGCCGGCCGGGGCGCGGACTCAGCGTCCGGCACGCGGCGTTTCCTCACGCAGCACGGAATCGGAGCCGGCGGCAGGTCCGGCGGGCTCGACGCCGCCGGGTCCCCGATCGAGCGGCGCCATCGAGTACGTGAAGGTCCCCTCGGCCACGACGACGCCGTCGACCCGCCCGGTCGCCCGCATCTGCCCGATCCGCAAACGCGCGCGCAGCACGACGGCCTCGGTGATGAGCTGGTCGCCGGGCCGCACCGGCCGGCGGAACCGGCAGCGATCGATCGCCGCGAAATAGGCGGTGTGGCCCTCGCTGCCCGGCAGGAACGACGCCAGCACGCCGCCGACCTGCGCCATCGCCTCGACGACGAGCACTCCCGGCATGATGGGATGGCCAGGGAAGTGCCCCTGGAAGAACGGCTCGTTCGCCGTGACGTTTTTGAGGCCGACGATCCGCCGTCCCGGCTCGATCTCGAGGATCCGGTCGACCAGCAGCAGCGGATAGCGGTGCGGAATCCGGGCCATGATGGCCTCGACGTCCATCGCACCCGGGCCGGGTCTGTCGCCGCCCACCGTCATCCCTCCGTTCGCGTCGGCTGCGCCGCGAGCGCCCGTGCCAGCGCCACGTGCAGCGTGTGACCGGCGCGGACGGCGATCACCGCGGCCTTCAGGTCTGCGCCGAGCAGCGCGAGGTCGCCCAAGAGGTCGAGGACCTTGTGGCGCGCCGGCTCGTTGGGGAAGCGCGGCGGGTTGAGGAAGCCGCTTCCGCCGATTGCCAGCGTGTTCTCGAGCGACGCGCCGAGGGCCAGGCCGCGCGCGCGCAGCGCCGCCGCGTCGCCTTCGTATCCCCACGTTCGCGCCGGTGCGATGGTCTCCTCGTAGCCGCCCGCCCCGGCGTCGAACGTCGCCGCCTGGTCTCCCGCCGCGGGCGCGCGCAGCGTGACGACACAGGTGATGGAAAGCCGCTCCGCCGGCAGCGCGACCGCCCACCCCGCGTCCGCGTCGCCGGCCCACACCGCCGCCCGCAATCTCAAGATTGCGCGGGGCGCCTCCTGCCCGCGCAGCCCCGCGTCCCGCAGTGCCCGAACGAACGGCAGCGCGCTGCCGTCCATGCCGGGGACTTCCGGGCCGTCGAGCTCCGCGAGCAGATTGTCCACCCCGAGCGCCCGGGCGGCCGAGAGCAGATGTTCCACCGTCTGCACGCCGGCATCGCCGCCGAGCGCGACGCACGACGAGGTCCCGGTGACCTGGTCCAGCCGCGCGGGGATGACGGCGCCGGGCCGGTCCGTGCGGCGGAAGACGATGCCGGAATCGGGTGGAGCGGGGCGCACCACCATCCCGATCTCGCGGCCCGTGTGCAGGCCCACCCCGCGGATCGTGACCGGCGAGACGATCGTGTGCTGCCGGGTCACTACGGCTTCTCGAGCCGCTCGAGGCGCCGGCGCAGGTCCGCGAGCTCCCGGAGCGCGTCCGGCAGCCGCCGCGCCGCCGCCGCCGCGCGATGGTACTCCATCCGCGGCCGGGCCGGCCGGCCGGCGACGACGGTTCGCGGCGGCACGTCGCGCGTGACCCCGGTGTCCCCGAGCACGACGGCGTCGTCGCCGATCGTGAGGTGGTCGGCGACCCCGCTCATGCCGCCGATCAGCACGCGGTTGCCGATCCGGACGCTGCCGGCGATGAAACAGGCCGCGGCCATCGCCACGTCCTCGCCGATCTCGACGTTATGGCCGATGTGCACGTAGTTGTCGAGCTTTGTGCCCCGGCCGATGCGCGTTTCTCCCAGCGTGGCGCGGTCGACCGCGGAGTTCGCCCCGACTTCGACGTCGTCGCCGAGCACGACCGTCCCCACCTGCGGGATCGGGATGTGGCGCCGCGCGGCGTCCTGCGCGTACCCGAAGCCGTCGCTGCCGATCACGGCCCCCGACTGGATCACCACCCGCGCGCCGAGCGTGCACCCGCGGCGAATCGTCGCGCGCGCGTGCAGCACGGCGTCCGGACCGATCCGGACGCCGTCCTCGACGATCCCGTGGGCATGGATCTGCGCGCGGTCGCCGATCTCCACGTCCGCGCCGACGACCACGTACGGGCCGAGAAAGACGCCGTCGCCGAGCCGCACGGGGCCGGCGAGGACGCAGGTCGGATGCACGCCCGGCACGGGCCGCGCGGCCGGGGTCAGCGCGCGCAGCGCGTGCGCGAGGGCCAGCCGCGGATCGCGCACCCGGATCGCCGGCCCGCTCGTCGCCGGCGCGTCCTCGGGCACGATCACCGCGGAAGCCCGGCCGTCGATGCGCGGCAGGAGGTCCGGATCGGCGACCACCACGACCGCGCCGGGCCCGGCCTCGGACGGCGGCGCCACCCGGACGACCTCCACGTCGGGGTCGCCGCTCACGGTGCCGCCGACACGTTTGGCCAGATCCGCCAGCCGCATGGATCCCGCCCCTTATTTGAGCTGGTCGATGACCTGCTGGGTGACGTCGCGGCCGCCGCGGAGCGACGCGCCCTTGACGATGACGATGCGCAGACCGTCCTGCCGGGCGACCCGGCCGGCAACCTGGTAGATCTCCTGGTTGAGCTGCGCCTCAAGATCGCGGCGCATCTGCGCGAGCTCAGTCAGGAGGCGGGCCCGCCTCGCGCTCAGCTCTGCCCGGCTGACCTGCGGCGCGAGCGCCGACAGTTCCGCGGCCATCTGCTTCTCGCGATCGTCGAGCTGCCGCTGATACTGCAGCGCTTTGACGCTCTCGTTCAAGACCCGCTGGCTGTCCACGACGCCGATCGTGGTTCCGCAGCCGCTGGTCAGCACCACGGCGCCCAGGACCAGGATCGCCCCCCGAAGACCCCTGCCCGTCAACAACGATGCGCTCCTCACTTCTTGATGCGGGCGATCAGATCACCGGTCACGTCCTGGGCGTCCGGCGCGTCGATCGCCCGGGTCAGCACGACGTCCCAGCCCTTCTGCTGCGCCAGCGCGGCGGTCTCCACGCGAAGATCCGCCATGATCGCGGCCAAGAGGCGCACGCGCTCGGCCTGGGCCTCCGACAGCTGCGCGCGCAGCGACGTGACGCGGACCTCCAGGGTCTGCAGGGACTGTGACTGGGCCGCGGCCATCTGCGATCGCGCGCTGGAGATGATCGCCTGCTGGCGCGCGTGCATGTCCGCCTGCATGCGCGCGCTCAACTCCGCGTTAAGCTGCGCCTGCTTCGCCGTAAGGTCCGTGTGCATCCGCGCGCTGAGCTCCGCGGCCTTCTGATCGACCAGGTGCTGCCCCTCTTTGCCGAGCTGGTCTCCGAGCGCCTTGAGCTGCGCCGTGAACGAGTCCTGCTGCTCCTTCTGATAGGCTGCGAGCGCGTCCTGATTGGCTTTGTCGTGCGCCGCGATCTTGTCGTCGCGCTCCTTCGTGAGCGTCTGCAGCTGCTGCGAGAGCGCTTCCGACGCCTTCTTGTCGGACGGCGCCGCGGCGTCGAGCTTCAGGCGCAGGTTCAGCAGCGGCAGCCGGTACTGCTCGAGCGTCTGCTGCTGGAACTGCGCGGAGTCCTGCTGTAGCGCGGCGGCCTTGTCCTGCACGTTCTTCTGCACGGCCGCCTCGATCTCGAGCCGCTTCGCGTCGAACTCCCGCTGCTGATCCGCCTTGATCTTGGCGGCGTAGGCCTCGAGCTCGCGCCGGCCCGCGGCCTGCGCGTCGAGGGCCTGCGCGTCCATGCGCCGCCGGAACTCGGGCGCGAGCTGGGAGGACTCCTGCTGCGCCGCCGTCCGCAGCTGCGGCGTCAGGTCCACCGTCGGCGGCGCCGCCGTGCCGGCCGACGCCGTCACCGCGGAGAGCTGGCCGACCAGATCCTGGATGCGCTTATCCAGCGCGTCGACCTCCGCCCAGCGTGGGTGCGCCCGGCTGGCGCGGTCGAGGTCGACGATGCGGAGCAGATGGGCCGCGGGCGGAGGCGGCGCGGCGGGCCGGCCCCACGGCAGCTGTACGCCGCCGCAACCCGCGAGCGCCGCGGCCGCCGCCGCGGCGAGTGCGCCGCGCAGGAGGACGCGAAGGCGGCCGGAGGTCCTGCGCAGACGGGGCAGGAGCAGGCCGGTGCTATTTGCCACTGACGACCTTGATCACCTGGTCCGTCAGATCGACACCGCCGTACAGCACGACGTCGCGGCTCAAGACGACGCTGACGCCCTGCTGCTTCGCGACCCTTTCAACCGCGGCCCGGATGTCCTTGTCGAGCCCGCCGAGCAGCTCGGCGCGCTTCTTGAAGATCTGCTGGTCGACCTGGCGCTGCAGGTCCTGCTTCTGCGTCGCGGACATGGTCTTCATCTTCTGCTGCGCGTCCGCGACCTGCGCCTGCGCGTAATCCCGCAGCGCCGACTCGGCGGACGCCCGGCCCGGGTGCGCGTCGAGCGCGCGCGCCATGTCCACGTACCCGATGGTCATCGACTGTCCAAACGCCGGGCCGGACCGCGCGGCGAAGTAGCCCGCCGTCGCCAGCACCACGATCACCGCGATCGCGATTCCCAGCGTTCTCGTGTTCCACCGCATCATGCCCGTCAACTCCTCTCAGAATGTCACGCCGGTCGAGATCCACAACTGGTTGCCCTCGCTGCTGAATCCGTAGTCGAGCCGGAACGGTCCGAAGCCGGTCCTGATCGCGATGCCCAGGCCGTAGTCGTAATGGGGCGTGAAGTTGAAACCGCCGCCGAACGGCTCGGTGTCCCCGGCGTCGGCGAAGACGATGCCGGTTAGTCCCGTAAACGTGTGGAGCAGCGGCAGGTTGCTGATCGGAAAGTGATATTCGCCGGTGAGGAGCACCATCTCGTCGCCGCGAAACCGTCCCGACGCGTAGCCGCGCAGCGTGTTTTGTCCGCCGAGGTAGTACTGTTCTTGCAGCGGCAGCGGGCCGCTGGCCGCGCCCAGGTGGGCGTGTCCGACGATCGTGGTGCCCGGGGATACCGGGAAAAAGCGCGCGTAGTCCAGCTCGTACTTCTGGAAGCTGAAGTTGCCGCCGAGCGCGGTGAGCGCGGATTCGACGCTCAGCGTGACGTGCTCGCCCGTCGTGGGGTCGAGCGGGTCGTCGCGGGTGTCCTTGATCGCGCCCAGCACGAGCGCGGTCACGGTGCCCGGTGTGAAGACGAACGCGGCGGGCGGGCTGGTCCCGACGAACGGCTGGCCGAACGTCGTGTTCACGTACTTCAGACCGTACGACAGCGTGTACGGCGAGTTCCGCCTTCCCGTCAGCGGCTGCGCGAACGAGATGCTGCCGCCGGTCTGGTACATGTTGTAGCTGAACGCGTTGTTGAGCCCGAGCGAGTAGTCCGTCGGAATCGAGACGATGTTGTAGATCTGCAGGTCCATCGCCGTGCGCGTCCCGATGAAGTAGGGCTCGTGGAACTGCAGCGTGTAGCCGCCGCCGTTCAGCGCGCTGCTGTTGTACTGCGCCAGCACGGACTGGCCGTTGCCGCCGAAGTCGCTGTCCTTGTACGAGAGGATACCCTGCAGGCCGACCGCGGTCTGATAGCCGACGCCGAAGCCGACGGAGGCGGTCTTCTGCTCGGTCACGATGAGCGTCACGTCGACGGTGTCCGGCGTGGTGCCGGGACCCGGCTGCGCCTTCACGTCGGAGAAGTACTGCAGCTGGAAGAGCCGCTTGAGGCTCGCGTTGACCTCGTTGGCGTTGAACACGTCCCCGGGCGCAAACGACAGCTCGCGCCGCACGACGAAGTCCTTGGTCTTGTGCAGGCCCTCGATCTTCACGGCTTCGATCCGGCCCTCGGCGAGGGTGACCGTGAGGACGCCCTGGTCGCTGATCGCCACGTCGGAGACGCGGGCCAGAATGTACCCCGCGTCCTGGTAGAGCTTCTCCACGGCGCGGGCGCCTTCGCGGATCGCGACAGTGTTGAGGACCTGCCCCGTCTGCACCCCCAGCGCCTTGACGATGGCGTCCGTCGGCTCGACGGTGTTGCCCTTCACGGCGACGGACGTGACGACGGGGTTCTCCACGACGATGAAGATGACTCGCACGCCCTCGGGGACAGGCTCCAGCCGCACGACGGCGTCCGCGAACAGGCCCGTCGCCAGAATCGCCTGGACGTCGTTTCGAACCCGCTCTTCGTTCAGCGGGTCGTTCGCCTTGGTTGAGACGGCGCTCAGCACCTGCTCGGACGGCACGTGCACGTTGCCCTGCACGACCACCTCGACGACCCGCTGGGGCGGTACGACCTGCGGCGGCACGCCGGGCTGCGGCACGAACGGTGACGGCGCGACGGGCCCCGGCGGCGGCACCGGAACGGAGGGCACCGGCGATGTGGGCGTCACCGGCGCCGCGGGCGACGTCGGCGTGACGGGTGACGCCGGCGTGACGGGTGATGTCGGGGTGACCGGCGCGGCCGGCTGCGTCGGGCTCGGCGGCGCCTGGGCGCGCAGCACCGGCGCCAGCCACTGCCCGGCCGAGAGGCCGGCGAGCCCGGGCGCGAGCACCAATGCCACCCCCAGCAGCAGCGCGCGAGACGCCGCCGTCCCGAGCACGCGCATTTGTCCCTGTCTCCTGTCGTCCTTGGGTGCGGTCACACCGACCTCCGTCTCAAATACCGGCGTTCAGCGTCCCCGGGCATATTGGCGCCGGGCCGCGCGTTCTAGAACGTCGGCGAAGGCGTCCTGAGATCCACCGGCACCGCGAATTGTGGCGGCCGGCCGTCTTGCCCCGCGGAGCCGGGATCACCCGGCCTGCCGGCGGTGGTCTGTTCACGATCAGGCATCAAGAACTCTCCCGAGTCGAGCCGCACGATCGTCCGCGAGATTCCCCCGCCGAGCGGGCCGCCTTGACCCGGGATGGCCGCCGATCCGTCCCGCGCGGCCAGCGTCTCGTGCCGCCCCAGCCCGGGCCCCAGCGAGGCATACCCGAGCCCCGCGGCGAGGACCGCCGCGGCCGCGATCGCCGCCGCGGCGCGCGGCCATCTCCCACGCCGGCTTCGATCGGCCTCCTGCCCGTCCGCGAGGGGAGCAGCGGACCTCGCGACCGCGGTTCCGGTCTCGCGGGCCTGACGGATCTCCGCCTCGGCCAGCATCAACCGGAGCAAGGCCGCCGGCGCGTTGCCGCGCCGCCAGTCGCCCCGGGCGCGCCCCAGCCATTCTTCGGCGTGGCGGATGTGGCGCAGCAGCGGGTCCGGTCGGGCCATCTTCTACTCCACCGCCGGACGCGGCCGGAGCGCCGGCGCGAACATCTCGCGGAGCTTCCGCAGCACCTGCTGCTGGAGGCGGTAGAAGTGTGACAGGCTGATCTTGAGTTCGTCGGCGATGCGACCCGGTTCCTCCGCCGCGAGAAACGCCCCGACCAGAATCCGGCGTTCGCGCGCCGGCAGCCCGTCGATCGCCGCGACGATCTGGCGCACGAGCACCGCATCCTCGACGGACGCGAGCGCGTCCGCGGCGGCCGCATCGGGCACCTTCGCAAGCGCCTCCGCGGCGTCCTCGACGTCCGCTCCCCGCCCCCGCTCCCGCCGCAGCGCGTTGAGGATGCGGCCGCGAATGCGGTAGGTCGCAAACGTACTGAACCGCACGCCGCGATCCGGATCGAATCGCTCGACGGCCTGGATCAACCCGACGGTGCCTTCCTGGATCATGTCCATCAAGACGGCCTCGTGGAGCCGCAGCGCCATCGCCACTTTGAACACCAGCGGCTGATAGGCCTCGATCAGGCGCGCGCGGCTCCGGCGGTTCCCGCGCTGCTTGTAGGCCTGCCAGAGACGCCGCTCCTCGGCCGGGCGCAGAAGCTCGACCTGGTGCAGTTCGCGCAGGTACTCGTTCAGCACGGACGGAGCCCCATCCTTACAGTATCCACGCCGCGGGCCCGGCGTTCTCGGACCGCCCGGCGTCGCGAGTCCGGCGCGCGGGTTAGAACGGGAAATGCGTCAGCAGGAAGAATCCGTTGTCCCCCAATGTGTCCACGTCGTACGAGAAGGACATGCTCGGGCTCACGAGGTACTCGAGCCCGAGCACAGTATAGGACTGCCCGGCCAGCGTCGGCCGCGTGTACGGACCCGGCAGCACCGTCGGCGTCGAACCGGGCGACGTCGCCTGCGCGAACACCTCGGTCAACGTCACGTAGAACTTGGCCGTGAGAAACTTGCCGATCCGCAGCGTCACCGGGCTCTGGGTGTCATAGGAGACCGTCAGCTCGTCCAGGTGCAGGGCCCGCTGAATCGCCGAGGTCACGGACCCGATCAGCAGCCGCCCCAGCTCCCGTCCCGCAAGCCCGGTCGGCGTTCCGGCTTCGCCGGTCGCGCCGAACACGAGCGCCAGGATGTCGCTCTGGCTCATCGGCGGCTCGGAACTCCACACCACCGACGGGTTGGAGAGCGGTCCCGCGACGTCCACGAACACGCGGGTATCGCCGATCTGACCCTGGGCCCGCGCCGTCACGAGCGGCGTGAGCCCGAGGCCTTCCGAGAACGTCGCCCGCCCCTCGAGCACCGTGAACGCGGTGCCGAAGAGGTTCACGCTGCCGCCGTCGGACCTGACCTCACCGGAGAGCTTGGGCTGGGCCAGCGTGCCGCCGGCGTGGACGCTGCCGGTGAGCGCGAGCTGTACGGGGCCCTCGCCGTACGACACGGCGGCGCCGGTCCCGACGGTGACGTCGAGATTGACGGGCGGCGCCGGCGTCTGCGCGAGCGGCGCGCCGCCGCCGGGCACCGACCCGGCGTAGGTCACGCGGCCGCCCGACACCGTCACCCCGCCCGAGAGCAGCGGGCCGCCGGCCGGTCCTTTCAGCGCGAGGTTCGCGTCGACGCGGCCGGTGTACACCCCGGGCACGTCCACGTTCAGCTGCCTGGCGGTCAGGCCCAAGTCCAGCGTCTGAGGCCGGAAGTTGCTCACCGCGGCGGTGCCCTGGATCGCCAGATGCCCGCCTCCGATGTCGGCCGAGACGTTGTGCACTTCGACCAGATCGTGGGAAAACGTGATGTTCGCGGCGATGTTCTCGAGCGGCGTCCGCATCGGCGCCCACCGCATCCGGCCGCCCGTGGCCTGCACGGATCCGCTCATGGTCGGCTGGGCGACCGTGCCGCCGACCGACACTTCCCCGGCCACCGTGCCGGACGCATCCTGGATCGCCGGCGTCACGAGCGTCAGAAGGCTCAGGTCGGCGTCCTCGAGGTGCAGCGCGAGCCGGAGCGCGCCGTGAGGATCGAGGGCGAACCGGTCCCCGGCAACCGGCAGCGTCCCCTCCACCACCAGCCGGTGGCTGCCTTTCGCAAGCATCCCATCCTGAATCGTGATCGTGCCGTTCTTGTAGTAGGCCAGCGCCGCCACCCGGTCGACCGTCGCGCCGGGCACCCCGGCGTCGCTCGCCTCGAGGGACAGACCGGCGGTCGGATTGGCGGCCGGCCCCGTCCACTGCATCGTGAAATCCACGCTGCCGACGAGCGGCTGCTTCAGATGGAAGATCGGCACGAAGATCGCCGGGTCGAGACTGCTGGCAGACAGCTCCACCGCGCTGGTGCCGTTGAGGCTGACCTGGCCGCGGGCCGCGATGCTGCCGCGCCCCGGATGGAGCTCAAACACCCGGATGTCGATCGCGCCGTGGCTCAGCACCAGGTCCGCGGCCCCCGTACCGGCCGGCACGCCGCCGATGCTGGCGCCGCTGAGCGCCAGTGTCAGCTGCGCCGACGGATCGCGCAATGGCCCGGCCAGCGCGACGTCCCCGTCGATCAGCCCCTCGACCTTCGCCGGCAGCCGCAGTCCCGCGGCGTCGACCAGCGTGGCGATGCGGCCGTGGGTGACGTGGAGGTTCAAATCGGCGGCCGGCTCGCCCACCCAGGACACGCTGCCGGTCAGGCTGTAGCTCGCATCGCCCTGCACAAGATCGAGCGGCGAAAGCCGGACCTGGCCGCTGCGGTAGTCCACGATCCCGGATGCGGAGAACGCCTGCCCCCGCATCCACAGGTCCGGCGACAGGAGACGGCCCTGGAACTCGGGGTCGGCGAGCGTGCCGGTCACGCGGCCGTCCACCGTGACCGTGCCGTACGGCACGACGCCGAACCGGGTCAACAGGGACACGTCGGCCAACCGGATGCGATCGGCCTGGAAATTGAGATCGAGCGGTCCGCGGGGATCCACCGTGCCGGACGCGTGCACGTACGAGCCGTTGGCCCGCGCGTCGAGCCGGGTCACCTGGATCACCCCGCCGCCGCCGGCCAGATCGGCGTCGGCCTGATCGACGATCTGTCCGAGCACGCTGCCTCGCGTCAGCGCGACGTAACCGGCCACGGACGGACGGTCGACCGGACCGTTGACGCGCACGCGCCCGGAGAGCGTGCCGGTCACCGTGTCGATGCCGACTGTGTCGCGGAGGAAGGACTGCGCCGGCACGCCTTCCGCGTCGATCGCCACGTCCCGGGCGATCAGCGGCCGCAGCGCGAGCGCGCCGCTCACCCCATAGTATGCGCCACCGTTGTAGAGGTCCGCGTGGGTCGTCGACACGAGGCCGGAGGTCGCGTTGAGGGCGCCGGTTGCGAAGGTGTACGACAGCGGACCGAACCGGCCGTCCCAGGCCGCGACAGCACCCGACAGCGCCGGCGACGCCATGCTTCCGCCGATGTGGCCGTCGAACCGGCCGGTGCCGCTCAGTTCGGACGGCGCGAGCCCGGTCCGCGCGGCGACCGTCCCGAGGGGCAGGTCGTGGCCTTCGGCGGCCAGCGCGAGCGTCCCGTCCGGCGCGATGGACCCCGACGCGTAGACGGTCGCGGGTCCGGCTTGAACGCGGAGGTTGTCGAGAAGCAGCGACCCGTTGTCGTCCCAGAACAGCGCGGTCAGGCTGTCGAAGGTCTGTCCGCCGAGGCTGCCCCGGCCGAGCGAGACGTCTCCGAGAACCTGCATCCGGGAGCCCTGCCCCACGCCGGCGACCGCGCCCGACCCGCGCGCGGTCAGGCCGTCCGCGATCGGCAGCCCCGCGCGGGGAAGCGTCGCGGCGTCCACGTTGTCCGCCGTCGCCGCAAAGGTGTAGGAAGGCTGCGCGGGCGAGAGGTTGACGACCGCGTCGCCGGCGAGGCGTCCGTCGCCCACACCGACCGACAGGTCCCGCAGTGACAGCACGCCGTCGTCATAGGCGAACCGCGTGGTGAGGCCGGCGAAGTCCTGACGATTGAAGCGGCCGTCGGCGGCCGCCACGGTGCCCGAAAACGAGGGGGCGCTGACCGGACCGGAGATCCACATGTCGCCGGTCGCCCGTCCGGCCAGCGTCATGCCGGTGCCCGGGAAGAACAGCGTGCGTGCGCGCGCGAGGTCGAGGCGCTGCGAACGGACGACGAGGTTCAGCCACGGATCGCCGGCGTACGAGACGTCGCCGCGCACCCACACCGGCGAGTCGCCGGCGACGAGCGTCAGACCGTCGGTGGAGACGTGCCCCGACGTGACCTGCATCTCGCCGCGTACGTGCCGGAGGCCCGTCGCGGCCGGCCGGTAGAGGGTGTCCGCGTCGTCGAGCCGGATCGACGCGGTGTAGTCGACGTTGACGCCGGCCGCGGAGGGCGACGCGAGCAGGTGGACGCGGCCGGAGAACTGCCCGCCAAGCCACCGCAGCGCGCGAAGCCGGACGAGATACCCTCCCCAGTGCCGTACCGATCCCCGATCGACGGTGATGTCGAAGTCATAGGTGCCGTCGACCGCCGCATAGCGGCCGTGCACCGCGGCCTGCTCGCCGTCGGTGCTGCGGCCGCCGAGCGCGATCACCAGCCGGCCGTCGGACCCTGAGGTCAGCGTGCCGTCGATGCGTTCGAACCGCGTGACAAACGGCGGCGACTCCACCCCCCAGGAATCCGCGTAGGCGATGACGCCGCCGTGCACGACGATCAGCCCGTGGAACGCCGGGCCGAGCGGACTCTCCTGCTGCAGGAGCAGGTCCGTGAGGTTCCAGTTTCCGCGGGTGTCACGCACGAGCTCCGCGTGCGGGGTGGTCAGGTCGGCGCGGCTGACGCTCGCCAGCACGTCCCGCGGATGCCGGACGAGATCCCACAGCGACAGGGTGAGGTGGACGCGGTCGACCGAGAACGCCGCACCGCGGCTGAAGCCGCCCCGCTCGGCGATGACCAGATCGCGCAGCTCGATGCCGTCGACGAGGTTGCCGCCGACCCCGCCGAGCGCGACCGCGCGGCCGAGCGAGTGGCCGAGACGCGAGACGATCGCCTGACGGATCGCATGCGCCATCCAGCCGCTCGAGACCACTCCGGCCCACCCGGCGCCCGCGAGGACGGCGAGCACCGCGAGCGCGGCGATGCCGCGACGGATCAGCCGGACGCGCGCAGTCGGCGGTGAGTTCATGTGGGCATCGGCGCGCCGCGCGGGGCGGAACCCGTCAGTGCGTCCCTCCCTTGGCGATCACGATGGGAAGCTGAACCCGGCCGCGCACGACCCACGGCGTCGTCCACTGCGCCGACGGTCTCGCCGGCGCTGCGCCGGCGCTGTCCGTCCGCGGCGGCAGCCCGCCCATCAACTCGACGACGACGTCGGTATTCTTGTCGCCGGTCTCAAAAGCCTTGACGGCGTCGGCCAGCGTGCGCACACCGGCGTTCGGGGGGCCGGGCGGAGCGGCGGCCGCGCCGGCCGGCGCTCCGCCGCCCGCCCGGACGACGATCGTCGTCGGCCCCGCGACCGCGTTCGCCGGAATGGTCAGCGCGACGTCCTGCGTCTGCGGCGCGGCGCGGAACGGACGGACCGTGACGCGGACATGCACCGTGTCACCGGGGGCCACCGGGTCGTGCGGTCCGGTCGCCTCGACGATCGACGCCGTCTCCTGCGCGGATGTCACGCGGACGTCCAGATCGATCGACGTCGGGCCGACGTCCTTGAAGTCGTTGTCGAACAGCAGGTTCATCGCCTGCGGCAGCTCGGCGAGCGCGCGCCCGGCGATCCCGCTCGAGCCGTAGAACATGTTCTCGCGGACGACCGGCTTCGACAGTCCGCGCCCGTAGAGCGCCAGGCGCACCATCGCGGTGCCCTGCCCGCTGCGGTTCAGGGCGCGCTCGATGGCGCCCTGCGAGCCGACCTGGACCACGATCGGCGCGATTTCCGTGTTCGGAATCACCTGGAAATTGTAGGTGTGATCGGCGCCGCTGTCCGCGTCGATCACGTGGACGCGGACCCCAAACATGCGCGGCAGGACGCCGATCGTGCCGCCGATCCCGGCCGGTCGGTCCTGCGATACGATGCCGACCGGCGCGCCGACGGCGCCGATCTTGATGTTCTGCTGCTGCCCCTGCACGACCTGAAAGATCTTCGCGTTCATGAGAAGGTAGCCGGCGGGCCCGATGCCGGTGAACGGATGCCCGAACGCGAGGATCCGGTTGCCGTCCCGGTACGTCATGGTGCCGATGGCGTAGGCCGCGATGTCGCCCTTCAGCAGCGCGACGCCGATGGCGCTGCCCGGCTCGAGCGGCAGGGATGCGGGAACGTTCGCCTCCGATCCGCCGGCGACCGGCGTGAGCCCCATCGGCGCGAGGACGTTCGCCAGGGCCTGAAGGCCCGCGCCGCCGATGCCCGACACGAACAGCGGCGTCTCCGCGGGAACCGCGACGAGCGTGTCGCGGAGGAACGGGCGCGCGCCCCGCGCCGCCGCCGCGGCGCCGCCCGCGGCTGGGACGACCACGCGGCGGACGATGCGCCCGGCGAGGCGCGTGGGAGCCAGCGCGTAGACGCGCGGCACGGATGTGGCGGCCGCGAGCCGGCCGCCAACCGTGAAGCCAACGCTCGACTGGGCCGGTGCCGGCAGGACGCGCAGCATGTCTTCGATCGGGGTGAACAGCCCGACGGTTGGGTCGGACGCCTGGAACGTATACGAGAGGGCGCCCGCAAGTTTGCCTTCGAGGTAAATGGGACTGCCGCTCATGCCCGCGGCGATTCCACCGACGCTCTGAATCGCCGGGCCCGACGCCCGAAACAATACGAGGTCGCCCGCGGGACCCGCGTTGTGCAATATCCCCAGTACCCGGACGTTGAACGGGACGACGGACGTCCCGATGATGACGGTCTTCCCGACGCCCGTCATGCCGACCGCGATCGCGTGCGCCGGCATGATGGCGGGCGCCGCCACGCCCGGCGTGGCGATCATCCCGAGCCCAAGCACGGATACGGCAACGAGCACGGCCGCGGCGCGCGTCCCGGCGGCCATGGAATCAACGCGGGCGGCCCCTCTGGCCGGCTGTCTCGTCACGGCACGCTCCCCTTCACGGTCATCGGAATTTGATACTTGCCGAGCACGACCCAGTCGGTCTCGAGCGTGGTGCCCGCCGGCGACTCGAAGCTGGGATTCGCGTTGGCGCCCACCGCCGTCAGCACAGCCTCCGGCACCAGCTGAATGATCAGGTCCGTGTTCTTGCCCTCATTCTCGAACTGGTCGATCGCGGCTTGGAGCGATTCGGCGCCGCTCGGCGTGCTCTCGGCCGCGACGAGCGCCTGGAACTTGTCCGCGGGCAACGACGAATCGTTGAGCGAGCCCGCGGTGCCGACGAGCAGAAACGCCGCGCCCTCCGGGAAGTCCTTGGGCACCGTAAACGTGACCGTCCGGGTCTCGGCCTGCTCGCCGCCGAACGGCCGTACCCGCACCTCGATCTGCACGCGGTCGCCGGGGTGCACCGTCCGGAGGTTCGGCCGCGCGCCCACGAGCAGCGCCATGTTGGTTTTGGTGGTCACGGCGACGTCGACCGTCATGTCGACCGGGTCGAGCTCGCTGAAGAAGTTGGTGAAGAGCAGCTGCGTCGCCGCGGGGATGTCGAGCGCAGCGGCCGTGGCGATGTCGCCGACGTCGTAGGCCAGGTCCTCCCGTACGACCGGCGATTTGAGGTTCCGGGCCCGCAGGCTGATGCGGACCGCGGCGGAGCCGCCCGCGACCCGGTCAAGCCCCCGCTGGATGAGGCTCAGCACGGCGCTCGGCACGAGGCTCTCGGCCAAGTCCTGGCGCCGCACGACCTGCGCGCCGAACGAGTGCGCGGCACCGGTGTCGAGGTCGCGGGTATTGACCCGGATCGCAAACGCCCGCGGGAAGCGCCCGAGCACCCCGGCGATCCCGGTCGTCCGGTCCTGCGTCAGCGTGCCGGTCGCCGGCCCAAAACTACCCTCTTTAAATGGAAAGTCCAGGGAGCGCACGATCGTGTCGATCCAGGCGCTTGTCATGAACAGGGAGGCGGCGCCGGCGTTCATGAGCGGATGGCCGAAGCCGAGCACCATGTTGCCGCGCCGGTACGTCGCCGTGCCGATCGCGCCGACTTCCACGTCGCCGCGCACGAGCTCGACGCCCAGGGACGCCCCAGGCTCCATCGGCGGCGCGGTGAAGTTCCGGCCCCCGGAGTAGCCTTGGCGCGGCACGAGGTTGAACCGCCGCAGCGCGCGCTCGAGTACCCGCATGCCGCCGGGCGTCACGCCGGCGGCGGTCATCGGCACCATCGCCGGGGCCACCGCCGCGGTCCCCGGCGCGGCGTGCGCGTTGTAGGCCGCCGCGGCGGCGGTCGATCCGACGACGATGACGCGGCGGAGCGGACCGAACGATGTCGCGATCGGCGCGTCGCTCCGGTACTCGCGCGGCCATAACGTCTGCGGAGCCGGGACCGGCGCCGCCAGCGTCTTGAGCATCTGCTCGATCGGGGTCGCGAGGCTCAGGTCCGCGTCGGGGCCGGGAAAGTGGTAGCCGTACGAGAGCGCGCCGGCGAGACGCCCGTTGAGGTAGATCGGGCTGCCGCTCATCCCGGACGCGGTGCCGCCCGCCCCCGTGATCAACGGGCCGCCCGCGCGGAACAAGATCAGGTCCGTGTACGTGTCGCCTTCGCCCTTCAGCACGCCGAGCACGTTGATGTCGAACCGTTGAATGGCCGTGCCGTGGACGACGGTGAGCCCGTACCCCCGCATCCCGGCGTGGACGGCGGAGAGCGGCAGCACGGCCTGCGGATCCGCGCCGGCCGGCGGCAGCCCGGCCGTCACCAGGCTCATGCCGACCGCGACCATCGCCGCCACCGCACGCATCATGCCGCGCACGTCCCCCCTCCGTCCGGCCGCCCCGTCTTCGCGGGACCTCCGCCCGCCGCGTCCGCGGCGTCCGCTATAAACAATACGAGGGGGAGGCCCCCCTCGTCACCACTCCCGAGTGCGGCCCCCGCTATTGGGCCTCGATCACGGCCACGGGGTCGCCGATGTTGACGAAATCGCCGACCCGCACCATCATCTGAATGACTTTACCGTTGGCCGTCGCCCGGGCCGCCGGAATGGCGCTGCCGGTCGACGTGCGCACGAACACCAGCGTGTCGCCGAGCTTCACGGCTTGACCGACGACGGCAAGCTGCAGCGGCAGCACCGAGCCGGAGATGCCCGACCGGACCACGACGTTCGGGGCGGTCTGCGCCGACGCGGTCGTCGTGCCCAGCGGGGGCAGGCCGGCGAGAACCAGGGCCACAAGCGCGATTCCCACAACACCGGCGATCCGGCGCATGTTCACCACCTCTCAACCGCTTGAATATATGCCCGCGGCCGCATCATTATAGGCGCGGCCGGCTTTGACTGTCAAACGCGGAATTCGTCTGGTAAGTTCCGCTCGAATCCGAAGTGGTGCCGCAGCACGCCGACGATGCGCTCGGCCGCGCGGCCGTCGCCGTACGGATTCCGCGCCCGGCTCATCCGGGCGTACGCGTCCGCGTCGGTGAGCAGCTCGCGCGCCGCGGCGAGAATATCCGCCTCGCCGGTGCCGACCAGCCGGGCCGTGCCCGCGGTCACACCCTCCGGCCGCTCGGTCGTCTCGCGCAGCACGAGGACCGGCCGGCCGAGCGCCGGGGCCTCCTCTTGAATGCCGCCGGAGTCCGTCAGGATCAGCGCGGCCGCCTTCATCACCGCCACCGTCGTCGGGTAGTCGAACGGCGCGAACAGGTACGCGCGCGGATGGCCGCCGAGGATCTCGTGCGCCGGCCGCGAGACAGTCGGGTTGAGGTGGACCGGAAAGATCAGCGAGAGGTCGCCGAACTCGTCGAGGAGGCGGCGCACCGCGCTGAAGATGCGGCGCTGCGGCTCGCCCCAGTTCTCGCGACGGTGGGTCGTCATGAGGAGACGGCGGCCCGGGCGCGCCAGCGCCTCGCGCAGCCGCGGCTCCGCCGGCGGGGCCTCGCGGCGCGCGACCTCGAGCAGCGCGTCGATCACCGTGTTGCCGGTGACGGTGATCCGCGACCGCGGCACCCCCTCCCGCTCCAAGTTCGCGCGCGCCGCGGCGGTCGGGGCGAAATGCAGATCCGCGAGGACCGACGCCATCCGCCGGTACATCTCCTCGGGAAACGGCTGGTACTTGTCGTCCGTCCTGAGCCCCGCCTCGACGTGGGCGACGGGAATCCGGCGGTAGAACGCGGCGAGCGAGCCGAGGAAGCACGGCGCCGCGTCTCCCTGCACGACGAGCAGGTCGGGCGCGATCGCCGGCAGCAGCTCGTCGAGCCGGGCGAGCGTGCGCACGGAGATGTCGACGAGCGACTGCTGCTCGGTCATGATGTCGAGATCGTAGTCGGGGTGGAGGTCGAACACCTCCAGCACCTGATCGAGCATGTGCCGGTGCTGGGCGGTGACGACGACGACCGGTTTGAACTCGGACGGGACGGCGGCGAGGGCGCGAACCACCGGCGCCATCTTCACCGCGTCGGGACGCGTACCGAAGACCGCGAGCACCGTCCGGCGGGCGGACGGCCGGCCCGCTCCGCTCACTTCACTGCTCGTTGCTGCCGGCTTCGATGACATGGTCGCCGGCCGCCGGAGCCACCGGCCCGGCGGGAGCGAGCGGCGGGGAGACCGGCGGGCCCGCCGCCGGCTGCAGATCCGCGGCGGTGGATCCCGCCGTCGCGGCCGCGGGCGACGGGACAAGCAGTCCCGTCCTCCGCGCGCCGAGCGCCAGCAGCGCCAGCAGGAGGCCGAGGATCGCGATGATCGGGAACCGTCCGACGCCGGTCACCATGAGCGCGCCCGCGCTCAGAATTCCGGTGACGAGGTAGAGCACCGCCGTCGTCTGGCGGGGCGTCAGTCCGCGCGCGAGCAGCCGGTGATGCAGGTGCTGCGTATCCGCCTCGAAGATCGGCCGGTGGTTGCGCCACCGCCGCACGATCGCGAAGGCCGTGTCCGTGACCGGAACCCCGAGCGCGGCGAGCGCGACGAGGAGGGACAGCGCGGTGTAGCTCTTGTAGGTGCCGAGCACGGACAGCGCGCCGAGCAGATAGCCGAGCAGCATCGACCCCGTATCGCCGAGGAAGATCCGCGCGGGGTTGAAGTTGTACGGGATGAACCCCAAGGCGCCGCCGGCGAGCGCCGCGGCGAGGATCGCCGTCCCGACGTCGCCGCGATGGTAGGACGCGACGAGCAGCGTGGTGCCGGCGATCGCGGCGATCCCGGACGCGAGGCCGTCCACGCCGTCGATCAGGTTCATCACGTTGCACAGCGCCACGATCCACACCACGGTCACGATCGCGCCGAGCGGGCCGACGAAGAACATGCCGCCGAGCGGGTTCGTCAGCACGTCCATGCCGACCCCGAACGGCAGCAGGACGGCGGCCGCGGCGATCTGGCCGATGAGCTTGACCAGCGGTCGCGTCCCGCGGATGTCGTCGAACGCGCCGACCAGCGTGATCACGGTCGCCCCAAGCAGCAGCGCGACGATGGGCCGGTCGATCGCCGGCAGGTACGGCACGACGATCGTGATGCGCTGGGACTCGAACGCGACGTGAATCGGCCGTTCGACCGGCAGCCCGACGAGCACCGCCGCGACAAAGGCCAGGTAGATGGCGAGCCCGCCGAGCCGGGGCACCGGCGCGCGGTGGATGTGGCGGCCGCCCGGCCGGTCGAGGACGCCCATCTGCGTCGCGAGCCAGCCGACGACGGGCGTGAGCAGGTACGCGATGACGAGGCCGAAGGCGCCGGCCACGAGGAACGGGTAGATCGTCACGGCGGCTCCGCTACTCGCCCTCGGTGGCGGTCTGCATCACGCGGGGGGCGCCGAACAACTCGCTCACCGACTGCTCGGCGTGGACGCGCTGGACGGCCTCGCCGATCAACCCGGCCACCGAGATGACCGCGAGCTTGGACGTCCGCTTTTCCGCGGGCACGGGGATGCTGTCGGTGACCACGAGCTGCTCGATCGGCGACCGCTGGATGCGGGCCATCGCCGGCGGGGACAGGATCGCGTGCGTGCAGCACGCGTATACCGACCGGACGCCGCGCTTCATGAGCGCCTCGGCCGCGAGGGCCAGCGTGCCGCCGGTGTCGATGATGTCGTCGACCAAGATCGCCGTCCGGCGGTACACTTTGCCGATCACATGCACGATCTCCGCGACTTGGTTCGGCCGGTCGCGGCGCTTGTCGATGATCGCAAGCGGCGCCCCGAGGTACTGCGCGAACTCGCGGGCCCGCTTGACGCCGCCGATGTCCGGCGACACGATGACGGGATGCTCGAGCGCGAGCGACTTGAAGTAGTCGCCGAGGATCATCCGCGCCGGCAGATGGTCGAGCGGGATGTCGAAGAACCCCCACAACTGGCCGGTGTGGAGATCAACCGTGAGGATGCGGTCCGCCCCGGCCGTCGTCAGCAGGTTGGCGACCAGCTTCGCGGAGATCGGCTCGCGGGGCTTGATCTTGCGGTCCTGGCGCGCGTACCCGAAGTACGGGATCACCGCCGTCACGCGCGCGGCGCTGGCCCGCCGGAGCGCGTCGATGATGATCAGCAGCTCCATGAGCGTCTCGTTTGCCGGCGGACAGGTCGACTGGACGGCGAAGACGTCGAGGCCGCGCACGCTCTCCTCGATCCGCACGCCGATCTCCCCGTCGGCGAACCGGAAGACGTGCATCGCGCCGACCGGCAGACCGAGGTAGGCCCCGATCCCCCGGGCGAGCTCCGGATTACTCGTGCCGCTGAAGATCCGGATCTGCGGGTCGGCCATCGCCCCCTCCTCTCCCTCTCTCTAGTATCCTGTTTTGCCCGGGACGCGGTGCTACCGGCCGCGATGGGTGCCGTTCAGCGAGCGGATCACCCGCGCCGGCACGCCGACGGCCATGCGCCTGGGCGGTACGTCCTTCGTCACGACGGAGCCGGCGCCTGTCGCCGCGTCGCGGCCGATGCGCACCGGGGCGACCAGCATCGAGTCGCTGCCGATGTAGGCGCGGTCGCCGATGGTGGTCCGGTGCTTGCGCCCGTCAAGCCCGTAGTTGCAGGTGATGGTCCCGGCGCCGATGTTGACCTCCGCGCCGATTTGGGCGTCGCCGAGATAACTCTTGTGGTGGACCTTGGTCCGGTCGCCGACCCGCGAGTTCTTCAGTTCGGCGAAGTTGCCGATCTCCACGTCACGCCCGATCACGGTGCCCGGGCGCAAATGCGCGAACGGCCCCACCCGCGAGCCTTCGCCGATCCGGCTCTCCTCGATCCAGGAATCCCACACCCGCACGCGGCGATCCAAGACCGAGTCGCGCACGCGCGCGCCCGGCCCGACGGTGCAGCCGGGACCGATCACCGTGCGCCCGATGAGAAACGTGCCGGGATGCAGCACCGTGTCGCGGCCGACCCTTACGGCGTCGTCGACAAACGTCGTCGCCGGATCGAGCACCGTGACGCCGGCCGCCATCAGGCGCTCGAGCACGCGGCGGCGGAGGATCGCGTCGGCGGCCGACAGATCCGCGTGCGTGTTCACCCCGACGATCTCCTCGGGATCGGTCACCGGCACGACGGCGACGTCGCGGCCGTCCGCGGCGAGGACGTTCACGGCGTCCGGCAGGTAGTACTCGCCCTGGCGATTCGCCGGGCGGACGCGGCGCAGCGCCTGGGCCGTCTCCGGGATGCGGACGCAGTAGAATCCCGCGTTGACCTCGCGGATCGCGGCCTCCTCCGGCGTGGCGTCGGCGTTTTCGACGATCCGGAGGAAGCGGCCGTCCGCCCCGCGCACGATCCGCCCGTAGGGCGGAGTCGGCGACGGCGTGCCCGTGGCGATCGCCGCGGCCGCGCCGTCGCGCACGCGCCTCAGCAGCGTCCGGAGGGTCTCGGGAGAGACGAGCGGCATGTCGCCGTTCACGACGTAGGCCACGGCGTGGCCGCGGAGGCGGGGCACCGCCTGGAGGAGCGCGTGCCCGCTGCCGCGGGGCTCGCGCTGAACGACGTAGTCGACGCCGTCGCCCAGGGCCTCGCGGACCGCACCGTGATCGGGCCCGATGACGACGAGCGGACGCCTCGCGCCGGCGCGCCGCAGCGCGTCGACCGCGTAGGCCACCATCGGCCGTCCGCGGAGCGGGTGCAGCATCTTCGGGAGGTCCGAGCGCATCCTCGTGCCCTTCCCCGCGGCCAGCACCACGGCCGCCGCCCGGCCCGTCCCCGCGTGCGCCAAAAAATGAGCCTCCCGGGCGCCGCCGGTGTCGGCGGCGCGCACCCAAGATTCGTGGCCCCGCTCCGGCCTACCTGCGCGCACGCGCGGCGATGGACCGGCGCCGCGCGGCGGACGCGGCGGCGACGAGGCGCGCGGCCAGCCGCGGAGCGCCGAGAAAATTCACGTGCACGTACGACGCCAGGAGGCCCGGCCGGCAATATCCGTCGAAGCGAGGCGGCGCAGAGACTCCCGCCGCATCCGTCACGCGGTACGCCGCGCCGCGGGCCCGCGGCGCCGGGACGAGCGACGACGTGTGAAATTCGTGCCCCCGCAGCACCGTACCCCGGGGCGCGAGAATCGTGTCGCGGACGGTCTCGGCCAGCACGTACGCCACCCGCGGCCGCGGGCGCAGGCGCACCCACGCCGGAACGATGCCGGCCAGGAGCCGGCGGCCTGGCGCGATGCCGCGCGCGAGATACATGAGCCCGCCGCACTCCGCGTAGATCGGCCCTCCCCTTCCGGCAAACGCCCGCACCGCGTCGAGCGCCGCCCGGTTGTCGGCCAGCGCCGCGGCAAACAATTCGGGATACCCGCCGCCGAGCACGAGCGCCCCCGTCTCCGGCGGCAGCGCTCGATCGGCGAGCGGACTCCACGGTACGACGCGCGCGCCGAGCGCTGCCAGCAGATCGACGTTGTCGGCGTAATGGAACGTGAAAGCGTCGTCCCGTGCCCAGGCGATGACCGGCGGGGCCGCGGGCGGCGCGGCCGCGCCCCGCGGCCCCGCGAGCATCCGGGCCAGCCCGCGCGGCACCGCGGCGCCGCCCCGCCCCGCCCGTTCGCGCGTGACCTCGAGCAGCCGCGTCAGGTCGAACCGGCGCTCGACCTCGTGCGCGAGGCGCGCGAGGAGGCGGCCGAGCGAGCCGGCCTCGTGCGCCTGCACCAGACCGAGGTGCCGCTCCGGGAGCGCCAGACGCCCATCCTCCGGCAGCGAGCCGAGAACCGGCCGGCGTGTCGCGCGCTCCACCGCGTCCGTGACCCAGCGCCGGTGCGTGTCGCCGGCGACGCGGCTCAGGATCCAGCCGGCGATCCGGACGCGCGGGTCGAACACCTGGCATCCCCGCGCGACGGCGGCGACGCTCCTCGCGGCGCGCGAGGCGTCGAGCACGACGACGACGGGCAGATCCAGCAGCCGCGCGACGTGCGCCGTGCTCCCGGTATCGTCGCGTCCGGTCAACCCGTCAAAGAGCCCCATCATCCCCTCGACGACCGCGGCGGAGGGGCCGGCGTGCCGGTCAAACACCCAGCGCACGGTCGCACCATCGAGCAGCCACGCGTCGAGGTTGCGCGCGGGACGCCCCGCGGCGCGCGACAGAAACCCGGGATCGATGTAGTCGGGACCGACCTTGAACGGGCGCACGTCCAGCCCGCGCCGCCGGAGCGCGGCGATCAGTCCCATCGTGACGGTCGTCTTGCCGGCGCCGGTGTGCGCGGCCGCCACGACGAAACGCGACGGCGCTCCGCCGGGGCTCAGGCGGACTTGGGACGCGCGAAGACGGGGATGAGGGCGCTCACCACGATCGCGGTGACGTAGTGGGCGGCGGTGAAGACCTCGAAAAACGATGCGGGCAGGTGCCCGCGGCCGAAGCCTCCGATTCCGAAGAGCGCGAGGATCTGCAGCAGCGGCGTCACGATCCCGGCGATCGGCCCGAGGCCGAGGTACCGTCCTGCCGTCGGGAAAGGCAGCATGAAGATGACGACCGTGTCGATCGTCGCGATGAGGAGGCTCGTGAGCCACAGCGCCGCCACCGGACGCGGCGAGATGCGCGTCCATGCCGCATAGACAAGCCCGGCGAGCACGCCCGCGAGCACACTAGACCAAAACGTCGCCTGGATCGGCGGAATATGGGAGCGGGTCAGCAGTTGGAGGCCGGCCTCGATGAATCCGGCCACGATCCCCGCGGCGACGCCGGCCGCGAGGGCTGATGGGACCGACACACCGGTCGTGCCTCTCGTCCATGCCATCCTGAGACTCCCGCGCGTCCGCTCCATCGTCGTCCCTCGAGCCCGTAGCAGGTCAGTCGTTCGCTTGATCTGTTCCCTGCTTCGCTACTGTTCGAACCAGGACCGCCCGGTCCTGGTGGGGCGGCCCCTGACGATCATCTGAAGTTCCGGCTCGCGACGTCCGGAACACGCGGTGCAAGACGCGGCCGCCAGAACTCCCGCACGATGACGTGCACGATCTCGTGCTGCCGCTGGATGCGGCCCGTGACGCCGAGGAACACCACGGTGCGGGCCAGCCGCGCGAATTCATCCATCACGGCCGGCCAGACGACCAGGTTGACGAAACCGGTCTCATCTTCGAGCGTCATGAACGTGACGCCCGACGCGGTGCCCGGCGTCTGCCGGCAGATGACGATCCCCGCGTAGCGGACGGCGGCGCCGTCCCGCATCGCCAGCACCGCCCGGGCCTCCGGCAGGCCCGCCTCGCGCAGCGCGGAGCGCATCGGCGAGAGCGGATGCCCGCGGGTGCTGTGCGCCGACGCCCGGTAGTCCCACGCGATCTCTTCGGAGGCGCCGAGCCCGTCGAACAGCGGCGACGGCTCGCGGACCTGGACGGGCAGCGCGATGTCGCGGCGGCGCGCGAGCGCCCGCGCGTCCCACAGCGCCGTCCGGCGGTCGACGCCCAGCGCCTCGAAGGCGCCGCTCTCGGCAATCTCCACGAGCGAGCCCGCGTCGAGCCGGGTACGGCGGATCAGGTCGTCGAGGGACCGAAACGGCTGGACCGCCCGCGCCGCCGCCAGCCGCCGGCCGTCGTCTTCGGCGAGTCCCTTGACGTAGCGAAGCCCCATCCGGACGGCGTGAGCCCACGGCCGCGCGGAGGGAGGGGCGGCAGACGTCACCGCGACGGAGCCGGACACGGGAACCGGCTCGAGCGTGCAGTCCCAGCCGCTCACCGTGACGTCGATCGGACGCACCTCGACGCCGTGCCGCTTCGCGTCGTCGACGATCGTAGACGGCGCGTAGAATCCCATCGGCTGCGCGTTGAGCAGCCCGCACGTGAACTCCGGATGATAGTGGCACTTGAGATATCCTGAAGCGTAGGCGATCAGTGCGAAACTAGCAGCATGCGAATTATGAACGATAAGGTCGTTCGCGAGGAAATTATGATCGCCCTCGATATGAAGGTCGTAAGTCTCCTCTTCACCGAGCGACTCGACCGCCGTGATTTCGTCCCAGTAGATATCCGAGGTTCCAAGCCGGAGAAGTGGCGGCGACTTGAAGTAATCACCGAGACGCTTGACCACCCACCTGCGAAAACCTCGCTTCTGACTCACGCGGCCATAGATTTCCCGCATACCCAAACCAGTCGCTTGAGCCACATCCTTCCATCGCACACCGCTTCGATCGTATTCGCGCCGGATCATAGCTCGCACCGCAATTGGCACGATGTCATGTGACATTCGCCCGCCGACGTTTCCATTGCGGTCTGTCTGAAATGTCGCCGCGATTTGCGCGGTTCTTCGCTTTGTAGGGTCCAGGAACAACCGGCCGATTTGCTTGTTGAAACGGATCACATTCAATGCCCCTGTGATAAGAACAATAAAGATTGTCACAAACCGGTTTCGGTAAGGCCGTGTGTGCGTAGTCAATCGAGAGACGATTCCAAGTCTTAGCAATAGGTGCTGGACCTGTTCGGCGAGTTGCCGGGATACGGTATCGTACGTTGCGCGGGATCCATGGGTAATGGAAACATGTCCATCACCTTCCCATAGCCTCGCAAGAAGCAGAGCCAGATCGGTATTCGCCAATTCAAAAACTTCGTCCGGCAAACGCTTCTTGCGGGCCCCAATATTGCGAAGATCTAGACGGTCGGCCCACTCAAGCGCCCCACGCCGGCGCCCCATCGACGGAAGTCGACGCGCGGAGGCGATGCGGTCGCCCGGACGCAGTTCATCCAAGCGCCGCCACCCGTCCATGGTCAGGAACGGATGCGTTGCCGTTGCAACGACAGAACGCCCCAATGTGGTCCGAAGACAAAAGACCGGTTTCCGGCCGCTACGCATTATATGAAGCACCTGTCGCCTACGGATCCGCAGGTCTGAATCGCAGACCAACGTCGTGTTGAGCCGATCCGAATCGCGCGCCGCCTCTTCGATTCTTATCCACCGCCCTGTAGTCGCATCAATAACCCGCGTATCTCCACCGACGCATTGCGGGAATCCATATTCGCCGAACCCTTTGATCTGAGCAAACACCCGTTCCGCCATCTCTTGCGTCACGCCTTTGGCGATCATCGCGGACACGAGTCGGTCGTGGTGACGCTCCAGCCGTCCCGAACGCCGCCACGCCGCCATGTCGCGGCGCAATTGATCCGCCTCGCCCGGCGAGTAATCGGCGGCCACCATCGCGATGCGGATCACCTGTTCCTGGAAAATCGGCACGCCGAGCGTTTTGGCCAGCACGGGCTCGAGCGACGGATGCGGATACTCGACCGGCTCCGCGCCGGCGCGCCGGCGGAGATACGGATGCACCATCCCGCCGACGATCGGCCCGGGCCGCACGATCGAGATCTGCACGACAAGATCGTCGTAGGTCGTAGGACGCAGGCGCGGCAGCATCGACATCTGCGCGCGGCTCTCCACCTGAAAGACGCCGATGGTGTCGGCGCGCGACATCATCTCGTACGCCTCACGGTCGCCTTCGGGCAGTGTCGCCATCGACAGCGCACGGCCGCCGGCCGTCCGAACCCCCTGGTCCTCGAGCAGCCGGAACGCGATGTCGAGGTGCGAGAGCGCCCCGAGCGCGAGCACGTCGACTTTGAAGAGGCCGATGCCTTCGACGCTGTCCTTGTCCCACTGGATCACGGTGCGACCGGGCATCGTCGCGTTCTCGACCGGCACGAGCTGCGACACCGGCTCGTGGCCGAGCAGAAAGCCGCCCGGATGGATGGAGAGATGCCGGGGCAGATCCTGCATCTCCGCGGCGAGCCGGACAAGGTGCCGATGGGCCGGCCGCGCCGGATCGAGACCGGCGTCGCCGAGCAGCTTCGAGGTGACCTCGTCCTCGTGCCAGACGAGCTTCGCGACCCGGTCGAGCGCCACGAGCGGGAGCCCCAGCGCCTTGCCGGCGTCGCGCACCGCCGACCGGAACCGGTACCGGATGACGTTGGCGACCATCGCCGCGCGGTCGCGGCCGTAGGTCTCGTAGATCCACTGGATGACTTCTTCCCGCCGGTTGTGCTGGACGTCGAGGTCGATATCCGGCGGCTCGGCCCGCTCGCGCGAGAGAAAGCGTTCGAACAACAGGTCCGTCCGCACCGGGTTCACCGCCGTGATGCCGAGGCAGTAGCAGACCGCGGAGTTGGCCGCGGACCCGCGCCCCTGACAGAGGATGCCGTGCGCGCGGCAGTACCGGACGATCTCGTGCATGGTGAGAAAGTATCCGCCGTAGTCGAGGTCGCCGATGATCACGAGCTCTCGATCGAGCTGCGCGGCGACCTCCGGCGGCACGCGGCCGCCGTACCGCTCCGCCGCGCCGGCAAACGTGAGGGTCCGCAGCCACGCCGACGACGTCGTGCCCTCCGGCAGGCGTTCGAGCGGATACCGGTACCGCAACTCGGTAAGCGCGAACGTACACCGCTCGGCGATCTCACGGGTCCGCGCGACCGCGTCCGGATCGTCGGCGAACAGCGTTCCGAACGCGTCCGCGTCCTTGAGCGCGTGCTCGGCGTTCGGCTTGATGCGCGTGCCGGCGGACGGCAGGTCGATCCTGTGCCGGATGCACGTGAGGACGTCTTGGAGCGGACGGCGCGACGGCGTATGGTACAGCACCTCGTGCGCCGCGACGACCGGCAGCCCGTACCGCGCCGCGCGGTCCCGCAGCCGGCGCTCCTGAGACACCTCGAGGTCCCGACGGTGCCGTGAGGCGACCGCGTACAGCCGGTCGCCGAACGCGTCGCGCAAGACGTCCGCCGCCTCATCCGGATCGGAGCCGGCGGCCGCCAGCAGGCTCGCCTCCCCGCCCCACAGCGCGACGAGCCCCGCGGCGTGCGCGGCGACTTCCCGCCACGACACGCGGCTTTCGCCCTTCGGCGAACGCAGACGGCCCGCCGTCAAGAGACGGCAGAGGTTGGCATAGCCGCCCCGATCCGCGGCGAGGAGCAGCAGCGTCGAGTCCCCGGCGACCGTGACCTGCGCGCCCGTGATCAGCCGGACTCCGCGCTCCCGGGCGGCGAGATGCGCCTCCACGACCCCGTACACGCCGTCGCGGTCGGTCACCGCCAATGCTGTGAGGCCGTACCCGGCCGCCGCCTCGAGCAATTCTTCGGGGGACGAAGCGCCTTCGAGGAACGAAAAGTGCGTCTTGCACCACAGCGGGGTGTAGCTCATGCCCATCCGCTCATTCCACCCGCCCGTGGAGATACCAGCAGCGGCGCACCTGATCGTAGAACACCCACCACAGCTCTCCCTCTGCGCCTTCCATAAAATAGTAGGCACGATGCGCCTCGCGCACCCCGCCTTCGCGGGGCGGGGCGGCCCACCATCCGCCGGATATGATGAACGGCCCCGCGACGGGAGGTGCTTGGGCCTGAAACGGCATCGGCCGCGTGAAGATCCGCCGAACGAGCGGCCGTGTCTCGAGCCGGCGGGGCCGTGCTGAAGACAAATGCGCCATGGGCTCCCATCCGAACCGCGCCTCGGGCAAATGCCCGTCCCGCAGCACCGCGCACCGCACTCCCTCGTCGCCGTACCGTGCGCGCAGCCGGTCGATGGCGCGGGTGCCGGCCTCGAGATTGCGCGCCGGCCGTTCGCCCCGCGCCAGACGGGGATGCTCCGCCCAGAGGGCGAGTTGCTCGGGCGCGGCAGGGACGCCGGCGGCGTCCGCGCAGATCTCGGTGACGCCGGCGGCGATCCGGACGGTTTCCATGCGCAGGCGCACGAGGTCGGCCAGCCGCACCGCATCGAGCGTCGGGGATGCGGGACGGATGACCTGCGCGGCGGCCCACTCCTTCCCAAGCCGCAGGCGTAGATCGAGCGCGGCGAGCGCCTGTCCTCGCGACGCCAGCCGTGCCAGCAGCGGATGCAGAATGTGCTTGACGATGAACAGGAGACGCTGTGCGTCGGCCTCCGGCGCATCGAGCATCACATGACGGCGCACCGGGTCGATCGCGGGGCGCGGCGCAAGCGGCGACCACAGATCTCCGGATGCCTGCCGGTGGAGACGTTCCGCCGCCGGCCCGAAGCGCTCCATCAACCCGCCGGCCGGCAGCCGGAGCAGATCGTCCACCGTCCGCACGCCGAGCCGTCCGAGCGCCTCGAGCATCTCCGGCGGCAGGTGAAGGTCGCGCAGCAAGACACACCGGGCGGCGGTGCGCTCTTCGTCCGGATCCTTGAACACCCGGATGCCGCGGGCCGCCCGCGCCGCCGCGTACGTGCCGAAGCGCGTGAAACCCACGACGACCACCGCGTCGTACCCGGCGCGCGCCAGATCGCTCCGAATCCCCTCCGCCCATCCGTCCAGCGACGCGTGCAGACGATCGAGGCCCGACGCATCGAGCCAAAACACGCCCGGTTCGTCCGGGGCCGGCTCCACATCGGGAGAAAAACGGCGCAGTCTGCCTGCGACCGCATCGACGGCGCGGACGATGTCCGCCGGCGCAACGACCGCGGCCCGAAGGTCGGGGACGATCGCGAGCGCCGACCCGTAGCGCAGCCCCGGGGCGACGCCGCCTTCCCGCGCCGGCGCGTTGACCCAGAGCACGGGGCTCTGCGGCAGATCTTCCGCGACGACCGCGCTGGGACGCCGCCGCCACGCCGGGTGATCGCGCAACAGCAGCTGCAGCGGAAGCGCCGGGAGTTCAGCGCAGGCCAGCCGCTCCACGCCGCACTTCCACATGCTGCCAGACCGGTCCACGATGTTTGTCTTTCAGGGCCTCCACCCCGCAGTCGAATCGATCGGCGCGTGCCCGGCGCCGCCGGGCACGCGCGTAAACGGAGATGAGCGACCCAAGCGACCCGGGTGATGCCGCCGGCGGCTCGGTCAGAAACATCATCGCGGTCTGGTGACGCCGGGCGAGGCCCGCGAGGCGCGCGAGCGCCGTCGACGGGATCGCCGGAGGAACGCCAAGATCGGCGAGAATGAGGCCGAACCCGCCGGACCGCAGGAGCAGATCGGCCGCGGACAGCGCCGCGGTCACACCGGGGACCCGTACAATGGGCAGTGCCGCGAGATCGACTCCGTTGTCGTGGGCGTCGGGCGGGTAGAACAGCGACGGTGCAGCGGAACCGGCCGGCGGCCGGGCGCCCGCCGGATGGAGGGTAATCCACGCCGCCGGTTCTTCCGCTTGTTGGGCCTCGAGGATTATGGAAAACGCAAGCGTGAGCACGGCGGAGTCGCCGGCGCCTTCGAGCTGCACAAGCCGGCCGGCCAGCCGCTCGAGACACCATCCATCCTCGCGCAGAAGCGCCCCACCGGAGGCATTGAACCGAGGATCGTGAACCGGACTGGCCAGCGAGACGACCACCGCGAAGATCCCCTTGAGATTGTGGTGCTTTGAGGATAGCGAACATATGTTCGTTATGTCAACCGAACGAACAGAAGATCCTGAGCCGGGGGAAATCACCGGTAATCCATTAAATTGCCAGCCCGGAAGGTGGCGGTATGGACAAAAGCCGGTTCGGATCGCGGTGGCCCGACGTGCGTTACCGGGTGAAATCCAACTGGAGCCGCTTGACCGACGAGGAACTCGATCAGGTCAAAGGCGATGCCGACACGCTCATCAGCATGATCCAGGAGAAATACGAGGAACCGCGCACATCAATTGAGATGCAGCTCGAGCGGTTGCTGGCGGCGTAGCGTCGGTCCGGCCGGCCCCCGGCCGGACTTCGCGGTACGACTGTTACGGCGGTCCGGTGATCGCGAGCGTCTGCAGCACCCCGGTCGCCCGGCCTTCCGATGATACGACCTCGCTGTAGAACACGCCGGTCACCTGCACCCGCAGGCCGGTTCGAAGATTGGCGGCCTGTCCACCGACGAGCACGATGATGGAGCGGTATCCGTCCACCAACCGGAACATCAGATACAGATGGCCCCAATTGTCGACGAACGTCCCGAGGCCCGAAATCACACCGGTGACGCTCACCAGCCGCTCGTCGTACAGTTCGGGGGCGCGCGCGATGTTGTCGACGGTCTCCGCGGCGGCCGGCGGCATGTCGGCGACGGCCGAGTAGTCCGTCGAGTCCACGGCCGGCGCCGTCATCGGAACCGAGGGCAAAATCGGCGCGCCATATGGGACCGACGGGGAGAGGAACACAATGGCCGTCGGCGCGGCAAACACCTTCTTCCGAACGAGCAGGATCGGCTGGATGATCAGGGGGAAGGTCGTCGGCCGGCCGAACAGCATGATGGGATGATCGCTGAATCCGGACGTGACGAAGAAGATCAGGCCGTCTGTGATCAGGGGAAACTGCAGCACCATCCCGCCCGCCGGCGCGGGTGAGGCGGCGGCCAACACAATACCAATCACCGTGACCGCGAGCAGCCGCCGAAGCATCACGGCGCGGCTTCTTCGTGGCTCCACCGTGATCCTGCGGGGCGCCGCCTTTTGTTACGGTTCCGGTAACGTGCCGGCGGCCCGGGATCCGTTACTTGACCGAGACAATCTACGTTGCGCCTTTTCCCGCGAGGTAGGCGCGGAGTCCGCGCTCGCCGCTTGCCATCATCACGCGGTGATTCCATGCGAACAGCGGCTTGAAAACCGGCGCGAACACGTTCAGCAGCGGCTTCCCGGTCCGAACCGATTCGTCGAAAATGAGGCGCGTACCGGATCCGTCCGTCTCGAGCCGCCAACGCATCTCGCCGATAAGATCGCCCCGAACCTTCACGATGGCAAGCCGGGGACGCTCCTCGACAATCGTCTCGAGGTTGAAATGCATGTGATAGGGCAGCGCGGCCTTCGCATGCACGGACACGCGTGACCCGACCCCGTCCAAATCGTTAAGCCGTTCGACCGCCACAAACTCGTTCCACCACCGAGGATAGGCTTCGAGATCGCGGATCGCCGTCCAGGCCCGTTCGACCGGGGCGGCGACCCGCCATTCCTCGCAGAAGTAGTAGTTCCACAGTCCTCGCGGCAGCGGGGCGAATGAACGCGGGCCGGCGTGTACTTCCGGCATCAGCCGATCGCGGGCTCGACGCCGTACTGCCGCGCGAGCGCCCCAAGCGCTTCGAGCGCGGCCGGATCCGGCCCCGAGGCGGGGAACCCGCCGCCAAACCGCTCGGCAAGTCGGGCGACCAACGCCTCGTTGTTGGCACCCGGCGACGGAATGAGCAGCACCTGTCCCGCTTCCCGTCCGACGTTCTGAAACGCGTGCAGCGTGCCCCGAGGCACGAAGAAGACGGCGCCGGGCGCGGCCTTGTGCGTCTGGGTCCCGAGCACAAAGCTGTACGTGCCGTTGAAAATCACGTGGGTCTCGGATTCCCGGGTGTTCTTGTGGGGCGGGAGGCCGCCGTTCGGCGGAGACGTGACCTCGATCACGGCGTATGAATCATCCGTGTCGGCGGCCATGACTTTGAGGGTGAACGTGTTGCCCAGCACGCTGAGCACGCGACCGTCTCCGGGCTGTAGCGCCTTCGCCTGTCCTCCCGCCATGGGGCCCCCTCCTCGATGCGTTATCCTCCGCCCAGTTTGCCTACCAGCACCGGGGCGGCCGAAGGACGCGCGGCGCCGCCGGGGCCGCGCTCGACAGAAATCGCGACCGCCTGGTAGCGCGGAAAGTCGGCGCCCACGGCCACGATCACGGGAGTCCCTGACGTCGGCCGAAACACGCCGGCGCTCCGCGGTGTCGCCCCGGCCACCAGCCACAATTGGTACACGAGGTCCGGACCGGGATCGCGCAGCCCCGTGGCGACGAGCGCGCCTCGACCGGTTGCCGGATCGAAGATGAACCGGACGCTGCCTGCCGCCGACCCGCTGAGGGTCGCGACGCGGGAGGCGGGGTCGGCCAACAACGCAAGCGCTTGGGCCTCCGACCCTACTTGGGTGCTGAGCCCGGTCAGCCGCTGTTCCAGTGAGACGACGATACCCACGAGCACGACGACGATCGCCGCAGCGACGGCCAGCGCCGTTGCCCAACCGGGGCCGGGGCGGACGGTCCGACCGCGGGGGCGCACCGCGTCGAGGACCCGGCGGCGGAGCGCCGCCGGCGGCTCATGCGGCTCGAACCCGGCGGCGAGCGAAGACGCTGCCTCCTGGAACACCGCCAGTTCGCGCCGGCACTCCACGCAGTCCGCCAGATGCGCTTCGACGTCCCGCGCCTCGTCGGGCGCGAGCGCGTGCAGCGCGTACCCTGGGATCGATTCCCGGATCTCGTCGTGGGTCATTGTGCCGTCTCCGGGGCCGGCGCCGGCAGGACAGTTCGCAGGCGCAGCAGCCCGTCCCGCATCCGTGTCTTGATGGTGCCGAGCGGCACGCCCAGACGCTGGGCGATCTCCTGCTGCGTGTATCCACCGTAGTACGCCAGCACGATCGCGGCGCGCTGTTCGATCGAGAGGCCCTCGAGCGCCCGCCGGACGTGGCCGGCGTCGACGCGGGCCTGCGCCGCTTCGATCACATCCGCGGCGCCGGTCATCGTCTCGGACAGCGGCACCGTAGGATTGCGCCGCGACCGCCTCACGGCATCGACGCTCTTATGGTGCGCGACCGAAAGAATCCAGGTGCGGGCGCTGCCGCGCGCGGGATCGAACCCGCGGGCGCCCCGCCAGATCGCGAGAAAAACGTCCTGCGTAACCTCTTGCGCCTGCGCCGCGTCTCTCAGCAGGCCTATGGCCACCGAGTACGCGGCGGCGCTGTAGCGTGCATACAGCGTCTCGAAGGCGCCCGCGTCTTCGTCGGCAATACGCGCGAGGAGTGCCTGGTCATCAGCTGCGCTGAGGAGTGGGACCGTGCCCCCCGCCATCGGTCTGGTCACACCTCCGAGGTGCGCCGTCCTTCGCTCCAATCGCGAACGTCCCCTGTCCGCCGGCCGGGACGGCGCCGGTCCGTGCCAGTCCGCGGCGGCCACGCTCATCGGATCCCTGCGAGGCCCGCACCGGCTACGACGTCAGCAGGGCGCGCTGCACGAACCACACGAGACCCGTGAGCGCGGCGGCCGCCGAAACGGACCGGCGGAACACCGGCGCCCACGCGTGCTGCCGGATGAGGTCGAGCGCCAGGGCCGCGAGCACGATCACCGACACCTGCCCGATTTCGACGCCGAGGTTGAATCCGACAAGCGAGGCGGCCAGGTTGGCGCGCGGCAGGTGCAGTTCGGTCAGCGCGGACGCGAAACCGAGGCCGTGGACCAAGCCGAAGGCGAAAGTCACGAGCCACCGCGAGCCGAGCGCGCCGCGGCCCCTCCAGACGTTCTCGGCCGCGACGTAGGTGATGCTCAGCGCGATGGCGCTCTCTACCCACCGCGACGGCAGGTCGACGAGGCCCAGGACCGCCAGCGACAGGGTGATCGAGTGCGCCACGGTAAACGCCGTCACGATCTTGAGCAGCTGCGGGAGTGTCGCGCCGACCATGAGCAGGCTCAGCAGGAACAGCATGTGGTCGTAGCCGGTGAGAATGTGCTCGATCCCCATCAGCACGAACCCGCCCGCCGTCTGCCACACCGCCGGCGCGCCGAGTGCGATCGTAGCGTCCTCGTGTCCCGGCGTGAACGCGACGTTGTGGACCCGGCCGTCGGCGAGGATGGTAGCCAGGCAGCTCGCCGTCGACGCGCCGGGCAGGAAGAGATCGTACCTGATTGTCAGCCTGTCGACCGGCGCCGGCCACGTGTATACCAGGGCCAGCGTGGTGTGGGTCGCCGGGGCAAGCCCGGCCGGCCCCGCCATTGCCGGCGGCCCCGCGAACGGCTGGACCGCAAGGACACCCTCGCGGACCTCGGACGCGGGAGTCCGAAGCCGCGCGGACAGCCGCAGGTGTGCCGAGAGAAACCGGCGGAGGTCTTCGCGGTGGGCCCGGATCTCGTCGTTCGTCAGGCGGCCGGCATGCGCGTCGGCGGCGAAGGCAACCAGCCCGGCCGGCAGCGTCAACGTCACACGCGCCGAGGCGCCGGCGACGGCAATCTCCGCGGCCGCCTGGTCGGCCCAATGCGCGTCGACGGGTGCGGGCGGCGCGGCGAGCCACGGCGCCAGCAGCACCGCCGCGATCAGGACTATCCATCGGGTCTTGCGTCGCGTCATCGTCCCTCCTCCCTCCGCTACAGACCGATCAGGCCGAGTTGCAGGGCGCGCTGGTCAAACGCGGGATCGACGGCGCGGACGAGCCGCAGATATCTGTCGGCGGCGGCGGTGTCGCCGAGCCCCTGCGCCACGAGGGCGGCGCGGTAATAGTACCTCGCGTCACGCACGCCCCAGCGCAGCGCGGCGCGGGCGAACTGCTGCGCCTCGCTCCAGCGCCCGACGCTGGACAACGCCCACGCCATCGTGTCCAGCGTGTCGGGATCGGAGCGGACCGCAAGCTCCTGCCGCATCAGCCGAAGGACCTCGGGCAGATCGGCAGCCTGGCCGCGGGTCAGGAGAAGACGCGCGAGTTCGCGCCGGTGGCCGTAGGCACCGGAGGCCGCGTCCTGGCGCAGCCGTGCCTCGGCGTCGGCCCAAAACCGCGCCGCCTCGGCGTGACGGCCCTGCAGATCGCGCGCCTGCGCGACGCCGCGCAGCACGACGTGGTCGTACACGTTCGGGGCGTCGCGCGTGACCGTGACGACGCGCGTCAGATGATCGACGGCCGCGTCATACCGGCCCTGCCGCAGGTCCAGCACAGCGAGATCGGTCAGCGCGAGCGGGTACTGCGGCAGGATCCGCAGCGCCTCGGTGAACAAAGCCCTCGCCTCATCGAACCGGCCGTGCTGATAGAGAAAACGCCCGTAGAGGCTGCGCACCCAGGTGGAACTCGCGGTCTCCTCGGGCTCCTCGAGCACCAGCGCGCGGCGGTAGTCGGCCTCGGCCTCGGCGTCCCGGCCCCGCGCGATCTCGACGAGCGCGCGCAGCGCATACGCGCGCAGCGACGGATCCGCGGCCACGAGCGCCCGAACCGCCCGCGACGCCGCGGGCACGTCGCCAGTCGCAAGGCTCGACGTCACGACGATCGGCAGCGCTTCTTCGGTGGGTCCGGCCGCGTGCGCGAGGCGCATCGCCTCCGCAAAGTCGTGGCGGGCTTCGGCGACGCGGGCGAGCGCCAGAACGGCGCCGTCGTTGTTGACGGCGAGGCGCGCCAGCGATTCCCGCGCCGTCTGCTCGGCCAGCAGGTACCATCGGAGGTCGCCCGTCACGCGGGCTTCCTTGAGATAGGCCCCGGCGAGCCCGGCGCGGTCGAGGGCGCCGTCGGGGTTGCGGGTGAGCCGCTCCTCGTAGAACGCCATCTCCGCCCGAAGGAGGCTCGAGATCGCGCCCTGCGGGGGGCGCTCGAAGCGGTACCGGAAGGGCGCGTCCGCGCGTCCGGCGCCGGCGGTGTGCGCGAGACCGATGCCGGTGGCGACCAGCGCGGCGACGACGATCGCGAGCATCACTGAACGGTGCCGTCGTAAGTTCATCCTCGGGGGCCTCCGTGAGTCCGGGCGCCGGCGGGTGAACCGCCGGCGCCCGGACTTGGATCTAGTTGGGGTCGGCCAGGTACGGGAACGACGTGAGCAGCGGCTTGTGCGCGGTGCCGCCGCCGTTGGGTCCGGCGTACGTCACGTTGTCGGTCTTCACCGCGCCGTTCGTGACCACCGAGAGGGTCACGTGAATCACGTCGTCGGTGATCTTGCGGCCGCGGATCGGGCTGCCCTTCGCGTTGAGCGCGGCGCCGTAGCCGCTCGGGCCGGTTGTGTCGATGCGCATCACATCGGGCAGGAACGCGACCAGCAGCGCCGTGGCGCGCTTGTCGTCGTTGCCGAACGCCATGAGCGTATGCTTGGCCTCGGCGACGATTGGACCGGCCGCGTCCGCTTCGGGCTTGTGGCCCGCAAGCGCAGCCGCCTCGAAGTCCGGTCCCACGCCGTTGAGCGCGTTCTGGTAGGCGCTGGTGGTGAGGAGCCCTTCGCCGATCGCCGGCCGAGCGAGCCGGGCGATCTGCTTGCCGCCGGAGCTCACCGTCGTCCACGCGTCGAAGGTCGTCGCGGAGGTCGATCCCGCGAGCCACGCGCGCGGCACGCGGACCGCGATGGAGAGGACGTTGTAGCCCGCAGTGAAGTCGTACCCGGGCTCACGGAACCCGACCTTGGGCCCCATCCCGAGCGCGCCCGCGCGAACGCGGAAGAACTGCTCGACGTCGAAGAAGAACGGATCTTCCCGCAGCCCCGCGAACACGGAGATCGTCCCCCCGCCCAGGGTAACCGGGGTCACGATCGGCGCCGCCGCGGCGGCGAGCGGCGTGGTCCGCGCCCCCATCGAGCCGGCGGTGGTGACGCCGTCGCGTATAGCCGTCACCTTAATCGGCTGCGAGCCGTCCTGCCCCGGGGCCCCGAACTGGAACCGCAGCATCGCGTCGGTCTTCCCGGTCGGCATCGCGTCGTTGTTCATCGCCCGCGTCACGTGGATGTCGTACTGCGCGTTTGTGCTGAACGCATACTCCTGGCGCGGCAGCGACCGGGGGTTTACGTTCATGACGAAGATCAGGTCGCCGGCGCCCGCGGCCGGATTCTGGTCCTGCTCACGGAAGACGAAGAAATCCGTGGTGTGCAGAGCGCGGCCTTTCAAATCGAGTTCCCCGTCGTCGTGGTTGGAAGCCACGAGCAGCCGGGGTGTGATCACCATCGCCGCCAGCGCCAGAAGCGCGAGGGCGGACAGCCACAACCTGGATCGACCCATCGAGCCACCTCCCTGTCGTCTCGGAAGCCGCCGCCCATCCCGGACGTCCGCGCGCGCTCGGCGGCATCTCTTCCGTCACCGGGATATTCGCAGTCCGGCCCGATGCGGATTGGCCGGTGCGCGCGGCTACCCATCCGCGCGGGCCGCGCGGACGAAGGAATAGACGGGGAGCATGGTGCAGCAGTGCGTCGATCCGCTATTGCGGGCGGTTCAAGGGGGGAACGTTGATGCGGGCACCGTTCGACGGGGTGGGCGGACTGTGCGCGATCCTGGCGGGAGCCGCGGGGTTCCTTTACGCGGTCAGCTTCCTCATCGTGTCGCGCGCCGCTCCCGACGCGGGACGGCTGTGGAGCGCGATCTTTCTGATGCTGGGCGGGCTGCTGTCCACCGCTGCGCTGACGGCCGTGTACGAACGGCTTCGTAGCGTGAACGAGCCCGCCGCATTGTGGGCGCTGTTGCTCGGCATCGTCGGCGTGATGGGCGCCGCCATTCACGGCGCCTATGATTTGGCCGCCGCCGTGCATCCCGTCGCCGGCACCTCGACCGACGCGCCCAGTCAGGTCGATCCGCGGGGGTTGCTGACGTTCGGCATCACCGGCCTCGCGCTCATCGTGTTCGGCCGGCTGATTACGAGCAGCGCCGCGCTGCCTCACGGCCTTGGCTCGCTGGCCTATGTTGAGGGGGCGCTGCTGATCCTCTTGTACCTCGGCCGGCTCATCATCCTCACCCCTGCGCACCCCGTGATCGTGATCCCCGCGGTGCTCTCGGGGTTCGTGGCCGGACCCGCGTGGTACATCTGGCTCGGGCTTGTGCTTCGCCGTTCGTGAGATGCACGCGTAATCTCGGTTGACGCGGCAATCGGCCGACAAGGAGGGGCGTGTGATGGTGACCTACGTGATCCTGGGCAGCTACACCGAGCAGGGCATCCGGAACATCAAGCAGCTGCCGCAGCTCCGGGCGGCGGCGGAACAGTTTGTCGGCGGCAAGGGCGGCCGGGTCGTCGCGAACTACACGACCTTCGGCGGGTACGATTTCGTGTTCATCGCCGAGTTTCCGAACGACGAGGCCGCGCTCGAGGGCGCGTTCCTCTTCGGGAGCCGTGGCGACGTGCGCACGCAGACGCTGCGGGCGTTTACGGCGCAGGAGGCGGAAGCGGTGACGAAGCGGTTGCCGTAGGCGCAGTGCCTGGCTGGGGGGCCAGGATTCGAACCTGGATTCTCAGATCCAAAGTCTGATGGCCTACCGTTGGCCGACCCCCCAACGTCACCGCGATCGTAACGCGTCCGCTCCGGGACGGCAAGGGGCCGCTACTTGACGAGCGCGACCGCCTCGATCTCGACCGCTCCGTCGCGGGGCAGCTTGGCCACCTGGACCGTCGAGCGGGCCGGCGGGTCCTCCTGAAAGTACGAACCGTAGATCTCGTTCATCGCGCCGAAGTCGTTCATGTCGCGCAGAAAAATGGTCGTCTTGACCACCTCGGCGAGCGAGGAACCGGCGCTCTCGAGAATCGCCTTGATGTTCTCCATGACGCGCTTCGTCTGTATCCGTACGTCGCCCGGTACGAGCTGTCCGGTATGAGGATCCAGCGCCAGCTGGCCGGCAGTGTACACGAACCCGGCGGCGACGACGGCCTGGGAGTACGGACCGATCGCCTGCGGCGCCTCCTCCGTCCTCACGATCCGCTTGCTCATCTACGCGCCTCCCCGCCGGCGCACTCCGGCGCCGGCCACCATGAAATCGAACCCTTACGGGTCCGTCAGTCTGTGGTAACCGCGATCGTAGTACACGAGCGGGCGGCGGCCGGCAAACACCTCCGCCGCCTCGACTTCTCCCACGAAGATCGTGTGGTCTCCGGCCGGATACTGCGCGGTCACGCGGCACTCCGCGGCGGCGACGCACCCCTCGAGGAGCGGCGCGAGACGGCCGGGCCGGTGCGGAACGCCGTCGAACGCGTGCGGCCCTTCCGGCCGCGAATCGGTCGAAAAGAAGCGCGAGAGGTGCTCCTGGCCTTCCGCGAGCACGTTCACGGCGAAGACGCGGGAGGTCTCCAGCACCTCGAGCGAGTACCGGCCGTGCTCGATGCAGATCAGCACGAGCGGCGGCCGCAGCGACAGCGACGAGAACGCGTTGATCGTGACCCCGTGGGGCCCGTCGGGCGCGGGCGCGGTGACGACGGTGATGCCGGTGACAAACCGCGCCATCGCCTCGCGAAACTGCCTTGCGTCGACCCCGCTCATCTTCGGCATACCGCTCCTAGTCCACCCGCTTCTGGAATCGGCTGATCGCCACCCCGAAGAACAACAGCCCGAGGCCTAGAAGCGGCAGAATCTGCTTCCAGAGAGCCTCGATCCCGACGCCCTTGATGAGAATCCCCCGGATTACGACCACGAAATAGGTCAGCGGAAACGCCCCGCCGATCACCTGCAGCCAGTACGGCAGCGACTCCCTCGGGAAGATGAAGCCCGACAGCAGGATGCTCGGCAGGAGCAGCAGCTGCGCCACCTGCACCGCCTGCTGGAACGTCTTCGACACGGTCGAGATCAACACCCCGATCCCCAGGGTGCTGAAGAAGAACGCGAGCGACAGCACGTAGAGCAGCAGCAGGCTGCCTTTGATCGGCATCCCGAACCAAAGGCTGGCCAGCAGCAGCGTGATCGTGATCTCGAGATACCCAAGCCCGATGAGCGGGATGATCTTGCCCAGCAGCAGCTCGAGCCCGGTGATCGGCGTCACGACGAGCTGTTCGATCGTCCCACGCTCCCGCTCGCGCACGATGACCGTCACGGCCTGGATGGTGGTGACGAACACCAGCACGACTGCGATCACGCCCGGGACGATGAAGTAGACGTTGGAAAGCGTCGGATTGTACCAGGCGCGCGGGCGCACGTCGACGAGCTGGACGGGCGGCGGCAGCCCGAGGCGGCCGGCCCGCTGGATGATGAGCTGGGTCGAGAGCGACTGCCCGATCCCACCCGCCAGGCCGAGCACGACGTTCGCCGACGTCGGCTCGGAGGCGTCCACGATCACGCCGACCTGCGCCGTGCGGCCGCTGCGGAGCCGGGTCGCGTAGTCCGGCGGGATCAGGATCCCGATCTTGGCGTCGCCCCCGTCGATCAGCCGCTGGACCCCGTTGAAGCTGTCGGCGTAATACTTCATGTCGAGATACGTCGTGTTGGCGAAGGCGGCGAGCAAGGTCCGGCTCTCGGGGGTGCGGGATTGATCGAATACCGCGGTGGGAATGTGCGTGACGTCGTTGGTCAGGTATCCGTACAGAAACAACTGCATGATCGGAAGCGTGATGATCGTCGCGAGCGTCCGGCGGTCGCGCACCAGATGCAGGATTTCCTTCCGCACCACGGCCCACAGGCGGCGGAAGTTCATCGGCCCTCCTGCGCGCCGGCACCGTCGCGGGACGCGGCCACGTCCCGCTCGACGAGTGAGACGAACGCGTCTTCCAGCGACGGCCGGACCTCCCGGATGCCTTCGACGGCGATCCCGGCGCGCGCGAGCGACGTCCGCAGCCCTTCCGCCTGACCCGCGTCGTCCACCGTCGCGTGGATCGCCCGGCCGAACAGCGCGACGTCGCGCACGCCCGGCTCGCCGCGCACCGCCTCGAGCGCCTGCTCGATGGGCGCGGCCCGGACTTCCAGGAGGGCCCCCGACATCCGGCGTTTGATCTCCGCCGGCGTCCCGGACGCGATGATCCGGCCGCCGAAGATGAACGCGAGGGTGTCGCAGTGCTCGGCTTCATCCATGTAGTGCGTCGTCACCATGATCGTGATGCCGGCGCGCGCAAACTCGTCGATGAGATCCCAGAAGGCCCGCCGGCTCACGGGGTCCACGCCGCTCGTCGGCTCGTCGAGGAACACCATTCGCGGCCGGTGGAGGACCGCGCAGCCGAACGCGAGCCGCTGCCGGTATCCGCCCGACAGCTCCCCCGTCAGCGCGCGCTCGCGGCCCCGCAGTCCGGCGCGGGCGATCCACTCGTCGACGGTCGCGCGCGCCTCGGCGCGGCCGAGGCCGTAGACGCCGGCGTAGAACGTGAGGTTCTCTTCAACCGTGAGGTCGTCGTACAGGCTGAAGCGCTGGGACATGTAGCCGATCCGCGCCTTGATCTGCTCGGGATCGCGGGCGACGTCGTAGCCGAGCACCGACGCGCGTCCCTCAGACGGTTCCAGGATTCCACAGAGCATGCGGATGGTGGTAGACTTCCCGGCGCCGTTGGGCCCAAGAAACCCCCAGATTGCGCCCGACGGGATGTCGAACGTAACGTGGTCGACGGCCACGAACGAGTCGAAGCGGCGCGTCAGGCCCTCCGCGCGCACCGCGAGGGGTCCGCGATCCGCCCCGGTCGCGCCCGCGGGCTCAGGCATCGGCCGCGCCGCGCCGCGCCCCGCGGCCGCCGGCGGACGGTCCGCGGCGCCCTGTTCTTCGATCATCGAGATGAACACGTCCTCGAGCGACGGCGGGATCGGCTCCGCCTCGAGCACCGTGCCGCCGGCCTGTGTCAGCTCCGCGCGCAGCGCCGGGATCGCCCGCGCGGCGTCCTGCACGACCACGTGGAGACGGTCGGCAAACACCATGTGCGACAGCACCTCGGACGACGCGGCGAGCACCCGGCGAACCGTCTCGCGGGGCTCGGCGAGCACCTCGACGACCTCGCCCCGCATCCGGTGGCGCATCGCGTCGGGCGGCTCGACCGAAATGAGCCGGCCCTGGTACATGAATCCGACGGTCGTCGCCCGCTCCGCTTCGTCCATGTAGGGCGTGCTCGCGATGATCGTTGCACCGTCGCGGTGGAGATCGTACAGAAGGCGCCAGAACTCGCGGCGCGAGACCGGGTCGACCCCGGTCGTCGGCTCGTCGAGCAGCAGGATGGACGGCGAGTGGATCAAGGTGCAGGCGAGCGCGAGTTTTTGCTTCATGCCGCCCGAGAGCTGCTGCGCGAGACGGCCTCGAAAGCCGGTCAAGCCCGCAAATTCGAGGAGCTGCGCATTGCGCTCGGCGCGGCCGGCCCGCGCCACGTCGAACAAGTCGGCATAGAAGTCCAGGTTTTCCTGAACCGAGAGGTCGCCGTACAAACTGAACCGCTGCGGCATGTATCCGATCCGCGCCTGCACCTCGCCCGGATCGCGGGCGATGTCCGTGCCGTCGATCGCGACGCGGCCGGCCGTCGGCTGGAGGGCGCCGCAGCACATCCGCAGCAGGGTCGTCTTGCCGGACCCGTCGGGGCCGAGCAGCGCGAACACCTCGCCGCGCGGCACCCGCAGCGTGATGCCGTCGACCGCCGTCCGCTCTCCGAACCGGCGCGTCAGGCCGGCGGCGTCCAGCGCAGGCGGGGCGCCGTCCCTCGCCGGCGCCGACGGGTTCACGGGGACGGTCGTTGCCCCGGTCCCGCGGTTCCGACGTAGATCGTCGCATCCGCCGGCATCCCGGGCTTCAGCTCTCCGTAGCGGCTGGTGATCTGCAGTTTCACGCCGTAGACGAGCTTCACGCGGTTCTCTCTGGACTGCACGTTGATCGGCGTAAACTCGGCCCGGGTAGAGATCTCGGAGACGTGGGCGGGAAACGTCCGCCCGGGATACGTGTCCACGGAGATCTCCGCCCGCTGGTTGAGGTGCACCCGCCCGATCTGATTCTCCGGAATAAACACCCGCAGCCACATGTCGCCCGGGTTCACGATCGTGTAGACGGCCCCGCCGGCCGCGACGACCTCGCCCTCCTGGTTGTTCTGGGTCAGAACGATCCCATCGATGGGCGACACGACGGTCGTGTACCCGAGGAGGATCTGCTGGTACCGGAGCGCCGCCTGAGCCTGGGCGAGCGCCGCCTGCGCCGCGGCCAGATCCTGCCGGCGCTGCGCGACGACGGTGTATCCGGCCTCCGCGTTGGCGAGCGCCTGCTGCGCCTGGACGACCGCGGCCCGGCTCGCGGTCACGCTCTGCTGCTGGATCGGAATCTGCAGCCGGTTCGCTTCCGCCGACCGCATCACCGCCTGCGCCTGCGTCACGGCGTCCCGGGCACTACGATCCGCGGCGACCGCGGCGTCATACGCGGCCCGCGCGGCGTCGACGTCCTGGGCGGCGATGGCGCCTTGGGCAAACAAAGCCTTGGCCCGCGCGTAGTCGCTCTGCGCCTTCGCCAGGTTCGACCGCGCGGCCACGGCCTGCGCCTGCGCCGCGCTCAGCTGCGCGCGTGTCTGGTTCACCGACTGCTCGACCGTCTGCCCGACGAGAGCCACGGTCGTCTGTCCCTGCGGCACGACGGTCTCGGCGGCCGCGAGCGCCGCGCGCGCCTGGCCGACCTGCGCGTCCGTCGTCAGTTGCTGCGTCTCGACCGCAGACGCCGCCTGCCTCACCTTCGCCTCCGCCGCGGTCACGTTCGCGCGCACCTGATCGACCTGTGCCTGTAGATCCCGGCTGTCGAGCCGCACCAGCACCTCACCCGCGTGCACGGTGTCGCCCTCCGCCGCGGCCAACTTGACGATGCGGCCGGTAATCTTCGGCGCGATGTCGACCTGCGTTGCTTCGATCGACCCCGAGCCGAACAGCTGGTCCGCGGTCTCCTGTCTCAAGTAGGCCTGCCATACGTCCCAGGCGATCACCGCCAGCACGGCGACGGCGAGGGCGGCCAGCAGGAGCGGCCGGCGGTTGCGCCGCGGCGGGGAAGCGGCCATCAGGGAAGCGGCATCAGGCGCCGACCGTCACAGCGTGATCTGGGTCCCGACGGCCTGGTCGATCTGCGCGAGCGCGAGATTGTACTGGAACAGCGCCTGCACCAACGCGGCGTCGGCCGCCGCCAGGTTCTGGATCGCCGTCACCACCTCGAGCTGCGTCCCGACCCCGGCCTGGAACCTGACGTTCGCGATCCGCAAGGCTTCCTGGGCCGCGACGAGGCCGGCCTGGGCCGAGGCCAGCTGCTCCGCCGCCTGCTGGAGGTTGAGGTAGGCGGCGCGGACCTGCTCCTCAACGGTCTGCTGCGTCTGCTCGAGCTGGACCCGGGTGAGCGCGAGCTGCTGGCGCGCCTGCTCGACTTTGGCCCTGGTGAGGCCGCCGTCGAAGATCGCGAGCGTGAGCGCCAGCGTGCCCGCCCAGGTCACCGGCGTGCTCGACGAGAGAGTGTTCGACTGCATTTGCGGACCACCGGTCAACGTGATGTTGGGCCGCAGACCCGCCGCGGCCAGATCGACCGCGGCCTGCGCGGCCTGGATCGCGGCCTGCGCCTGTGCGACCTCCGCCCGGTTGGCGAGCCCCTGCTTCACCAGCGCCTCCACGTCCGGCGGCGGCGCGGGCAGGCCCATCGGTGTCGTCGCGGCGATCGCCGACGAGATCGGCAGATTGACCACGGCCGCGAGCTGCTGCTCGGCCAGAACGGCCGCGGCCTTGGCCTGCGTCAGCGTCCGCTGGGCCTGGGCGAGCTGTACCTGCGCCTGCAGCAGGTTGAATTCGGGCGACGTGCCGACGTTGACCTGAGCCTGCGTGACCCGCACGTTCTCCTGCGAGGCGGCAACGGCGCGCTGAGCGGCCGCCACCTGGCCTTCGCTCTGCACGTAGTTGAAGTAGGCCTGCCGGACCGCGAGGACCGTCTGCTCCGCCGTCGCCGCGAACGCGCTCTGCTGACCGCGCAGGTTCGCCTGGGCGATTGCGATCTGGTCCTGCACCGCGTTGCCGGTGTACACCGCGTAATTGACGATGCCGTGCACGTTCCACTGCGGCGGCGTCGACCCGGGCACGATCGCCGTAAAGGGGGCGCCGGTGATCCCGGCGCTCGGAATGTTGATCGTCCCGCCCAGCGTCGAGTTGCCCGGCGGCGTCTGCTGCGTGTTGCTGGCTCCGACCGATACGGTCGGCCAGAGGCCCGCCTCGGCTTGGCCCACCTGGGCACGGGCGATCGCGACCGCCAGCGCCGCCTGCCGCACCGTCAGGTTCTGTTCCAGCGCGCGCCGGACCGCATCGAGCAGCGTGAGCGGCGCGCCGGCGCCAACCGACGGCACCGGCGGCACGGGCGGGATCTGGAGCGGCGCAGCGGGCGCGGCAGGCTGCACCGGGGCCGGTGGAACCTGCGGCGGGGTCGGCTGCGTCTGCGCGGCCGCCGTCAGCGGAAGAAGCGCCGTCGCCGCGAGCGTGATGAACGCAACCGACCGAACGAGCCGAACGGGCATTTCAGTCCCCCCTCTTGAACGCTTCGGGTGCGGAGGGCGGCGCCGGGGCGCGGGCCGTCAGGCCCCGCAGAATCAGCGCCGCCATCTCGCCCAGGTACTCCTCATCGTCGTACCGGACACCGGCGAAGCCGAGCACGTGCTGCGTCATGATGTAGCTCATGACCATGCGGAAACAGATCGACGCGGTGACCTCGGTATTGACCGGACGGAAGGCGCCGTCGGCGATGCGCGCCTCGAGATAGGCCCGGAACCGCTGCACAAACGGTTCGTGCAGCCGCCGGAAAAACTCCCGCCGGACGTCTTCGTGCAGGTCGGCCTCATGCACGACGAGCCGGATGAACGACGCGTGCCGCGCCAGCGTCTGGACCCGCGCGCGAACGAAGGCGAGCACAAACGCTTCGTCGTCGCCGGGCGCGAACTGTTCGGGCGCGGGCGGCGCGCCGTCGTCCGCGATCACACCGATGACGCCGCGCAAGACGTCCTGCTTGCTCGGGAAGTAGAGATATATCGTGCCCTCGGCCAGACCCGCGGTCGAGGCGATCTCGCGGATCGTCGCGCCGTGGAATCCGCGGCGGCTGAACACCTCCAGCGCGGCGCGCAAGATCTGCGCGCGCCGCTCACCGGTGCGGGCTTCGCGCGCGGTTGTGCTCAAACGGGCCATCGATTCGGGTACGCCTCCCGGCAGTACAGCGAGGAAAGATGACTGACCGCTCATTCAGCGTATCCCTCGCTTCTCTCCCCGTCAAACGTCGATGTCGGGACCATTGATTTCACGCGCCGGGGATCGTTATTCGGCGCCGCCGGCGCCTTCCGTCGCGGGCGAAACACCGCGGATGCCCGCACGCGGCCGGGAGAACCGCCGCGCGAACCAGCCCCGGATGCCGGCGTGCTGCAAATCGTCGAAGTACGAGTAGATCACCGGGATCGCGACGAGCGTCAGCACCAGCGAGAACACCTGCCCGCCGATGATCACCGAACTCATCGCGCGGTTTGTCTCGGCGCCGACTCCGCGGCTGATGAAGAGTGGAATCATGCCGGCCACGAACGCGATCGTGGTCATGAGGATCGGGCGCAGCCGGTCGCGGCTCGCCTGGATGATCGCCGCGTTGCGGTCGAGCCCCGCGGCCCGCAGGTGGTTGGCCCGGTCGATCTGGAGGATCGCGTTCTTCTTCACCACCCCGAACAGCACGAGGATGCCGAGCTGCGACAGGATGTTGAGCGAGCCGTTCAGGAACAGGATCGACAGGAGCGCAAACGGCACGGTCAGCGGCAACGACAGCAGGATCGTCACCGGATGGATCCAGGACTCGAACTGCGCGGCGAGCACCAGGTACATGAAGACGAACGACATCATAAACGACGTCATGAACGCCGCGGCCTGCCGTCCCTGCTCCAGCGCCTGTCCGGTGAAGGTCATGTCGTACGCCGGCCCCAGGTTGAGCGCGCGCATCTTGCGGTCGAGCTGATTCAAGACGGCGGCCTGGGAGGTACCGGGCAGCAGGTTGGCGGTCAGCTCCACCTGCCGCCGCCGGTTGTAGTGGGTGATCTCGCTCGGCCCGGTGCCGCGGGTCGTCGTGACGACCTGCTCGAGCGCCGCGACGCCCGCCATCGAGGAGTTGACCGGAAGCTCCGCCAGCAGCTGTTCGTTGCTGCGGTGCTGCTTGTCGGCCCGGATGACGATCTTGTACTGCTGGCCGGCCTCCGCGTATTTGGCGGTCTTCACCTCGATGCCCTGAACCAACATGTACATCGCGTTCGCCGCGTCGACGGCGTTGACGCCGAGGTCCGCGGCCCGCTGGCGGTCGACGCGCATGCCGAGCTGCGGCGCGCCGCTGACGAGCGAGGACCGCGCGTCCACGACGCCGGGAATCGAACGCAGGACCTGGAGCCCGCGGTCGCCCGCGCGGGTCAGGACGGCGAGGTCGGGCCCGCTCACGACGTAGTCGACCGGCTGGAAGCCGCCGCTGCCGCCGAACTCCGAGGTGGCCTCGACCTGGCTCTGCAGGCCGAGGTACGTGTACCGCGAGAGGATCCGGTCGCGGATCTGGCCGTACAGCGCCTGCTGGGGCACCTTCCGCTTGCCGAGGTCGACGAGCCGCACGAAAATCGTGAAGCGGTTCGGGGTGTGCTGCGCATCGTCGCCCGCCGTCACGATGGTGTAGTCCACGCCGGGGAGCCGCCGGATCTCCGCCGCCAGCTGCGTGCCGAAACGGTTGGTCGCGTCGAGGGTCCACCCCTCCGGGGCGCGCACCACGACCTCGAGTTGGGACTGATCGTCCTCGGGCAGGAAGTTCTTGTGCACGGCGGCGCCGATCGGTGCGATGCTCACCAGCGTGACGAGCGTGAACGCGATGACGGCCCACCGGTGGCGGAGCGACCATTCGAGCAGCCGCCGGTAGCCGTGGTCGAGGGCGCCGTAGACGCGCCCGCGCTCCGCGGCCGAGTCCGCGCCGAGCCCGGTATCGACCGGCGCGTTACCCGCGGCGCCGTTCTTGCCGCCGCCGGTTGTGGCGCGGCCGTTCCGCCGGGCGCTCAGCCAGCGCGCGGACAGCGACGGGGTCAGCGTGAAGCTCACGATCAGCGACACCGCGATCGAGAACGCCATCGTCCAGCCGAAGCTCTTCATGAATTGGCCGACGATCCCGCTCATGAACGCAAGCGGCAGAAACACCGCGATCAGGCTGAGCGTCGTCGCGGTGACGGCCGGACCGATTTCCCGGGTGCCCTCGACCGCCGCCTGCATGGGCGGCATGCCCTTCTCTTTCATCAGCCGATAGATGTTCTCGAGCACGACGATCGCGTCGTCGATGACGATGCCGACGACCAACGCGAGGGCCAGCAGCGTGATCATGTTGAGGGTCATCCCGAGCGCTGAAATCAGGGTGAACGTGCTGATGATCGACGTCGGGATCGCGAGCGCGGCGATGATGGTCGGCCGCCAGCTCCCGAGGAACAGGAGCACCACCAGCGCGGCGAGCATCGAGCCGATGATCAAGTGCTCCTGCACGGCGGCGGTCGACGCCTCGACGAACACCGACTGGTCGCGCACGACCCGCAGATCGTAGCCGGCGGGCAGGAGCGGCGTGATGGCCCGGAGCCGTTCCTTCAGCGCGCGCACCACGTTCACCGTGTTGGCGCCCGACTGCTTGGTGATCTGGAGCAGGACGGCCGGCGTGCCGTTGACGTTGGCGGTGGTGACCGGCTCGGCGGCGCCATCCTCGACCGCGGCGACGTCGCCGAGGGTCACCGGATGGCCGTCGCGGGTCGTGAGCCCGACGGTGGTGAGTTCGCTTGGAGACGTGACGCGGCTGAGCGCCCGCAGCGTGAGCTGGGTGTTGCCCTGATCGACGTTCCCGGCGGGCAGCTGCACGTTCTGGTTCTGCACGGCCGTGAGCACGCTCGTCACCGGCAGCCCGTAGGCGGCGAGGCGGTCCGGGTCGACCCAGATGTTGATCTGCCGTGCCTGATCGCCGACGAGCGTCACCTGCCCCACGCCGCCCGCG